>NZ_LVIA01000019.1:0-79633 GCF_001596805.1 Halomonas sp. KX33721
GATAGAAACATCGCAGGCATGGGCGGTGTCCAACACCAGGGGATGTCGCGCCCCGCCCGGGGCGTGCGGATAGAAACCAGGTGAACTCGGTGTTGGCTGCAGTATCCGTGACGTCGCGCCCCGCCCGGGGCGTGCGGATAGAAACGGGGCCGCCCTTATTAACTCGCGTTTCTGTGGCGGGTCGCGCCCCGCCCGGGGCGTGCGGATAGAAACTGTACGTACTGGCTGTGGCTGTGCGAGTTGGGTGGTCGCGCCCCGCCCGGGGCGTGCGGATAGAAACGGCGACGGCAACAACTGGCAAGGCCTGGTGCCCGGTCGCGCCCCGCCTGGGGCGTGCGGATAGAAACGTCAACACCACGCTAGGCGAAACCTGGGAAGACGTCGCGCCCCGCCCGGGGCGCATGAGTAGAAACTCGCTCCTTGCCCGTTGCTGCACATTATCCCTCGCGCCCGCTGCCCTTGGCAGCAGGCGCTTTTTTATACCGAACTACAAGCTGCTAGGATGTCACTCTGACCACTGAACCAAGCGAGCCAATATGTCTTCTGCCTTTGAACACACCCTTGCCGCTATTGATGCGCTCCATGCTCAAGACCCACGGCCAACCACTCTCGCAGATGGCACTTCTCAGCCACAAGAACTTATCTATGCCCAGCGTATGAGCCAGTGGCTAGAGCGACTGCAGGAGACGCCGAGCGAACTGTTGCGCATTGCCGTGCGCGCCCAGCATCTGCAGCGCTGGCAGCTGCCGCGAAGCGATTACCCAGAAGGCCGTATTGGCTACTTAACTTGGCGGCGGGACCAAAGTGCCCAGGCAGGCGATACCACGGCGGCACTCATGGAAGAAGCGGGCTATTCCCAAGAAGAGGCCAAACGCGTCGCCAGCATGATTCGCAAGCAAGGCTTGGGCCGAGATAGCGATGTTCAAGCCCTGGAGGACTGCGCCTGCCTAGTGTTCTTGGAAAACTACTTCGCCGATTTCTCCCGCAAGGTGGAGCACGAGCACATGGTGCGCATTGTGCAAAAGACCTGGGGCAAGATGTCGCCGCAAGCGCATGCGCTGGCCCTGACACTGCCCATGAACGACGCCTGTTCAGCGCTCGTCAAAGAGGCGTTAGGCAGCCATTGAGACGCCACCTCAAGATGCACCGGCGCAGTAGCTGCGGTAAAGTAGCGCTATCCGCTTCCAGCAGTGACGGCTCAACCTCCTATGATTGCATCCTTGGATTCTCGCACGGCCCCTTTCGAACGAATTGGCAGCCACTACGTGCGTTTTATCGAAGCCCTCCGCGCGCGCGGGTTCGAAGGTGAAATAGCACCGGATTACGCCAACCGCACCGTGCTGGCGACGGATAACTCGATTTACCAGCGCCTTCCCCAGGCGGCGGTGTTTCCCAAACACGCCGAAGACTTAGAGCGCCTTGCCAAGCTCGCCTCCGAGCCACCTCATCGGGATATCGTCCTCACCCCGCGGGGCGGCGGCACCGGCACCAACGGCCAGTCGCTGACCGATGGCATCGTGGTGGATGTCTCCCGCCATATGAACCAAATCATTGAGATTGACGTGGAAGCCCGCCGGGTGCGGGTACAGGCAGGCGTGGTCAAAGACCAGCTCAACGCCGCGCTGAAGCCCCACGGGCTGTTTTTCGCCCCCGAACTATCGACATCGAATCGCGCCACCATTGGCGGTATGATCTCTACCGATGCCAGCGGCCAGGGGAGCTGCCAGTACGGCAAAACTCGCCACCACGTGTTAGAGCTGGATACCGTCCTTCTCGGCGGCCAGCACTTGCATAGCCGCCCACTTAGCGCAGAAGAGGAGCAGCAGGCGCTGGCCCAGGAAGGCGTGTTGGGCAAGGTACACCGCACCGCCGCGACGATTATCGACCAACAGCGCGAACTGATTGAGGCAAAATTCCCGCCGCTCAACCGCTGTTTGACCGGCTACGACTTGGCCCACCTGCGCGAAGATGGGCGGCTCAACCTGAATAGCCTGCTGTGCGGTTCGGAAGGCTCCCTGGGCTTTTTAAACGAAGCCGTGCTCAACGTCTTGCCGATTCCCAAGCACTCTACGCTAGTGAATGTTCGCTACCCGAGCTTTATGGCTGCCTTGCGGGATGCCAAGGCGCTGATGACCGCCAGCGCATCGCCCACCTCCATAGAAACTATCGACGACACCGTGCTGCAACTGGCGATGGAAGACTTCGTTTGGGACAGCGTGGCGGAATTTTTCCCGGCGGGCAGCACGCCCATTCAGGGCATCAACCTGATCGAGTTCAACGACGATGACCCGGAACAGCTCGCAGCGCGTGTAACAGCGTTTACCCAGCACCTGAGCCAGGATGCCACTGTGGAGCGGCTGGGCTACACCCTGGCGGAAGGCCGCTCGCAGATCCAGAAAGTCTACGCCATGCGCAAACGCTCGGTAGGTCTGCTGGGTAACGTTCAGGGGGAGAAGCGTCCGCTGCCGTTCGTGGAGGACACCGCCGTTCCGCCGGAACATTTGGCCGACTTCATTACCGAGTTCCGCGCCGCGCTGGATGCGCGCAAGCTCTCCTACGGCATGTTTGGCCATGTGGATGCGGGGGTGCTGCACGTGCGCCCGGCGCTAGATATGAAAGACCCCCCCCAGGAAGCGCTGATTCGCGAGATTTCTGATGAAGTCGCTGCGCTCACCCAGAAGTACGGCGGGTTGCTGTGGGGCGAACACGGTAAAGGCGTGCGCTCCGAGTACGGGCCTAAGTTCTTTGGTGAGCTTTACCCCTGCCTGCAGCAGGTCAAGGCGGCCTTCGATCCGCACAACCAGCTCAACCCCGGCAAGATCGCGTCACCTTCTGAAAGCACCACGCTGATTGCGAAAGAGAGCGACCCGGAGCTGCTCACCGTCGACGGCGTGCCCATGCGCGGCCAGCTCGACCGCACCATTGACGAGCGGGCCTGGCAGGCCTATGACGCAGCGGTGTACTGCAACGGCAACGGCGCTTGCTACAACTACGATGTGGACGACCCCATGTGCCCCTCGTGGAAGGCCACCCGCGACCGCCGCCAC
Organism: Halomonas sp. KX33721; assembly: GCF_001596805.1. Lineage (NCBI taxonomy): Bacteria > Pseudomonadati > Pseudomonadota > Gammaproteobacteria > Oceanospirillales > Halomonadaceae > Halomonas > Halomonas sp. KX33721. The sequence goes on from NZ_LVIA01000019.1 coordinate 3,048, forward strand.
TCCCCTAAAGGCCGCGCCAGCTTGATTCGTGAGTGGCTGCGCTTGCAGTCGCAAGCGGGCATCGACGTGGTGGAAGAGTCGCGCCAAAAGAAAGCCGAGCGCACCTGGGGCTTTATAAAAAGCTTCCCCAAGCGGGTGATGAACACCGTTAGCCGCCAGCAGCACCACGACTACTCCCATGAAGTCTACGACGCCATGGCGGGCTGCTTGGCGTGTAAGTCCTGCGCGGGCCAGTGTCCGATCAAAGTCAACGTACCGCAGTTCCGCTCACAGTTTTTAGAGGTGTATCACGGCCGCTACCTGCGCCCGCTGCGGGATTACGTGATTGGCGGCACTGAATTTATGCTGCCTGCGTTAACCAAGATGGCCCCGCTGTATAACGCCGCCCTTGGCCAGCGCTGGGTAGAGCAACTCATGCAGAAAGGGCTCGGCATTAGCGACTCCCCCGCGCTCTCTCGCGCCAACGTGAAAAAGCAGCTGCGCGCCTGGGGCGTTGCGGAAGCCACGCCCACATCGCTTGCGCTACTCACCGAGCAGCAGCGGGCCAACAGCGTCGTGATTGTGCAAGATGCCTTCACCACCCACTTTGAAGCCAAGCTGGTGATGGATGTGGTAGAGCTGCTAGCGCGGCTGAACCTGCGCGTGTTTGTCATGCCGTTTTCCGCCAACGGCAAGCCGCTGCACGTACAGGGCTTTTTAGGTGCCTTTGAGCGCACGGCAGAGAAGCAAGCCAAACGCCTTCGCGCGCTTAGTGAGTTTGAGGTGCCCATGGTAGGCATCGACCCAGCCATGACGCTGACCTACCGCCAGGAGTACGTCAAAGCGCTGGGCGGCGATAAGGTGCCGAACGTACTGATGCTGCAGGAGTGGTTAGCGACCCGCGTCAACACCCTCGCCCCCGGCCAGCTAACGCTCAAAGACCCAGGCTTTAAGCTGCTTTCCCACTGCACCGAAAAAACCAACGCGCCGGGCAGCCCAAAAGCGTGGCAGCAGGTATTTGCAGCGTTTGGTTTGCAGTTGGAGCTGGCCATCACGGGCTGCTGCGGCATGTCCGGCACCTACGGCCACGAGACCCGTAACGTCGCCACCTCGAAAACGATCTACGCTCAGTCGTGGCAGCCACAGGTGGAAGCAGAGGAGAACAGCGGTAAGCTACTGGCCACCGGCTACTCCTGCCGCAGTCAGGTGAAGCGCTACTCAGCGCAAACCCTGCCCCACCCGCTGCAAGCTCTGCTGACCAGTATCAAACAGGCCAGCCGCTAACGCGGCTGGCCTGCTGGGGCTTGCTGATATCCGTGTGGGCGTTTAGAAAAACAGCCGCTTGAGGGCCAAACCAGGGTCCTCTTCGCGCATAAACGCTTCACCGACCAAAAAGCCATTGACCTCGTGGTCACGCATTAGCTCTACGTCATCACGCGTGTGAATGCCTGACTCGGTGATCACGGTCACGCCTTCAGGGATACGCGGCAGCAGATCCAGAGTGGTATTCAGGCTGGTATCAAAAGTGTGTAGGTTGCGGTTGTTAATACCCACCAGCTTTAGGTCCAGCGCCAGGGCGCGCTCTAGCTCCTCTGCATCGTGAACTTCCACCAGCACATCCATCCCCAATGCGTTGGCCTGCTGGTGCAGGTCGCGCAGCTGAGCGTCATTGAGCGCCGCCACAATCAATAGGATGCAGTCCGCACCGATGGCGCGCGCTTCAGTGACCTGGTAGCCGTGGGTAATAAAGTCTTTACGGATCACCGGCAGGTCGCAGGCATCGCGAGCGGCAATGAGGTAGTCCTCGTGGCCCAGGAAGAAGTCGGCATCGGTGAGCACGGAAAGGCACGCTGCGCCGCCCTGGGCGTAGCTTTTGGCGATATCCGCTGGGTGAAACTCTTCCCGCATCACGCCTTTAGAGGGCGAGGCTTTTTTCACCTCGGCGATGACTGCCGCGTCGCCTGCCGCAATACGCTGATTCAATGCATCAATAAAGCCACGGGGCGCGCTCTGCTTCTCCGCCAGTGCGAGCAGATCAGCCTCAGATACCGCCTGCTGACGCTCAGCAACTTCCTGGCCTTTACGGGCCAAAATGCGCGTTAAAATAGTCGGCGTTGCCTGGTCACTCATTGGAAGTTTTACCCTTTAAAGACACTAGTGAAGTGCGAAAGCTCTCGGAGCTTCTCAAGCGGTAGTTTGGAGGCCTGGGCATCCTGGGCCACCATCACGCCCTCTTTCAAGCTATCGGCCACGCCCGCGCAGTAGAGCGCAGCCCCGGCGTTGAGTGCCACCATATCTGCCGCCGCTCCTTCACCGCTAAGTGCGGCTTTCACCAAACGCAGGCTATCTTCCGCGCTGGACGCTTTAAGGGTGGCGAGGCTTTGGCGCTCGATACCCAGGGATTCCGGCGTAATGGTGTACTGGGTAATCTCGCCCTCTTTTAGCTCTGCCACCAGAGTGGGTGCTGCCAGGGAGATTTCATCCAGTCCATCTTCAGAATGCACCACCATGACATGGCGGCTCCCCAGCTTGCGCAATACTTCGGCCATCAGCGGCACCAGCTCCGCTGAATATACGCCCAGCACTTGATTGGGCGCACTGGCGGGGTTGGTTAACGGGCCAAGAATATTAAACAGCGTACGTACGCCCATTTCCCGCCGTGGCCCAATGGCATAGCGCATGGCGGGGTGGTGGTTAGGTGCGAACATAAAGCCAACGCCGACCTGCTCAATGCAGCGCGCCACTTGCTCAGGCTTGAGGTCGAGATAGATGCCGGCAATATCGAATAAATCGGCGCTGCCAGAAGAAGAGGAGACGCTGCGATTGCCATGTTTAGCCACATGGGCACCGCCAGCGGCAGCCACAAAACTAGACGCCGTGGACACATTAAACAGGTTCGCGCCATCGCCGCCGGTGCCGACGATATCCACCACGTTCTCGGTGTGTAGCTCGACGCGTTTCATTAAATCGCGCATCACCTGGGCGGCGGCGCTAATCTCTTCAGCGCTTTCGCCTTTCATGGCCAGCCCCACCAGCAGGCCGCCAATTTGCGCGTCGGAGGCTTCGCCGGTCATGATCTGGCGCATCAGTGCGTGCATCGCATTGAAAGAGAGGTCTTCGCGGCGCATCACCGCGTTAATTGCGTCTCGCATTTGCATGAGCAGGAAAGCCCCTAAAGCGTATGAATTTGGCGATCAGCCGCGTTGTAAAAAATTGGCCAATAACGCATGGCCCTGGCGCGTGAGTATCGACTCAGGGTGAAACTGTACCCCCTCCACATCAAGGGTACGATGACGAAAGCCCATGATCAGCCCGGGCGTTACGTCATCCTCGGCGGTCCAGGCGGTCACTTCTAGGCAGTCGGGCAGGCTCTCCTGCTCAACGACTAATGAGTGATAGCGCGTCACTTCCAACGGGTTTTCCAGCCCGCTGAACACTCCCTGCCCACGGTGTACCACGGCCGAGGTTTTACCGTGCATCACCTGGGGTGCCCGCACCACTTTGCCGCCGTACACCTGGCCGATGGCCTGATGCCCCAGGCAAACGCCCAAAATAGGCAGTTTGCCCGCAAAATGCTCGATGGCCGCTAGCGAAATGCCCGCCTCGTTGGGCGTACACGGGCCGGGCGAAATCACCAGATGGGTAGGCGCCAGGGCGCGCATCTGCTCCAGGGTAATCTCATCGTTGCGGTAGGTCACCACCTCGGCATTCAGTTCACTAAGGTACTGGACGATGTTAAACGTGAAGCTGTCGTAGTTATCCAGCATCAACACCCGTTGCACTGCCTGCGCTTGCGCCATCGCCCCGCTTACTCCATCACATAAATAAAACCGCACAGGCGAGATGATACCCCAACCCAGACGCTCCTTGCAGGGGCAGCGCGCGCTTAGTGGGGCTGCGGCACCGCTGCCCGCTCCAGTCGGCAGGCGGCGTACTTGAACTCGGGTATTTTGCCGTAGGGGTCCAGGGCCGGGTTGGTGAGCAGATTGGCGGCGGCCTCGGCATAGGCAAACGGCACAAACACCATCCCATCGGGGATTTTATCGTCCACTCGGGCGGTCAGCGTAATCGTTCCACGCCGCGTGGTTATGGTGAGCTTCTCGCCCGGTACTACCCCCAGACGGTTGAGCTCGCCCGGTGAGAGGCTGGCGACCGCTTCTGGCTCTAGGGCGTCGAGCACCTGAGCACGCCGCGTCATGGTACCCGTATGCCAATGCTCTAACTGGCGACCGGTGGTCAGTACCGTCGGGTACTCATCATCCACCGGCTCGTCCGGCGGTAGCGGGCGCGTGGGGGCGAATTTAGCCAGCCCGCCAGCGCGCGGAAAGGTGTCGCTAAAGACCACGTCCTGGCCGGGGGCATCCTCGGCTGGGCAGGGGTACGTGACGGAGTTCTCCCGCGCTAGCCGCTCCCAGCTAATGTGGTTGAACGAGTGCATTCCCTGCTGCATTTCGGCAAACACGTCTTGCGGGTGCTGATAGCGCCAGCCCAGCCCAAAGCGGTTAGCGATCTCTTGGATGATCCACCAGTCCGGCTTAGCTTCTCCTGGCAGCGGTAATGCCGCCCTGCCCAGCTGTACTTGGCGGTTAGTGTTGGTCACGGTGCCGTCTTTTTCGGGCCACGCAGAAGCAGGCAGAATCACGTCGGCGAACTGGGCAGTTTCAGTGATAAACAGATCCTGCACCACCAAATGCTCAAGCTTACCCAGCGCGGCGCGGGCGTGGGTAAGATCCGGGTCGGACATCGCTGGGTTTTCACCCACAATGTACATACCACGCACCTCGCCTGCGTGAATCGCATTCATCACTTCCACCACCGTTAGCCCAGGCTCATCGCTCAGCGGCGTGTTCCATAGCTCTTCAAACGCGGCACGCAGCTGGCTATCGCCCACAGGCTGGTAGTCCGGCAGCATCATAGGAATCAGCCCCGCATCCGAGGCACCCTGCACGTTATTTTGACCGCGCAGCGGGTGCAGGCCTGTGCCGGGGCGACCGGTGTGGCCGCAGGCCAGTGCCAACGAGATCAAACAGCGGGCATTATCGGTGCCGTGGGTGTGCTGAGAAATACCCATACCCCAGAAAATCATCGCTTTCTCGGCGTTGGCGTAGCGGCGCGCCACCTCACGAATAGTGTCGGGGGCTACGCCGCACAGCGCACTCATGGCGTCCGGTGTGCTGTGAGCCACGCTCTGCTTGAGCGCTTCAAAGCCTTCGGTGTGGGCGTCGATGTAGGCTTGGTTATACAGGCCTTCCGCGATGATCACGTGGAGCAGCGCGTTGAACAGCGATACATCCGCCCCCGGTGTAAAGCGCACACTCATGCTGGCGTAAGCGTCCAGCGACTGCCCGCGAGGGTCGAGAATGATGATCTCAGTACCCCGCTTGGCTGCCTGCTTGAAGAACGTCGCCGCCACGGGGTGATTCACCGCCGGGTTGCAGCCGGTAAGGATCACCACATCAGCCTCCAGCGCCTGCATAAACGAAGCGGTCACCGCGCCAGAGCCTAAGCACTCCATCAGCGCCGCAACGGAGCTGGCATGGCAAAGCCGCGTGCAGTGATCCACGTTATTGCTGCCAAAACCGGTACGCACCAACTTCTGGAACAGCCACGCCTCTTCGTTAGAGCATTTGGCGCTGCCAAAGCCCGCCAACGCTTTGGGGCCTTGCGCCTGTTTAATCGCCATTAGGCCGCCTGCCGCGATTTCCAGCGCTTCGTCCCAGCTGGCTTCGCGGAAGTGGCTAAATGGATTGGCAGGGTCAAAGGTAGAGTCGAGCGCCTTGGGAATCCCAGGTAAGCGTATCAGCGGCTTGGTCAGGCGTGTCGGGTGGCTCACGTAATCAAACCCAAATCGGCCTTTCACGCACAGGCGGTTCTGGTTAGCGGGGCCGTTGCGCCCTTCCACATAGGCCAGGGCATCGTCGTTAATATGGTACGTCAGCTGGCAGCCCACCCCGCAGTAGGGGCACACGGAATCCACCTGCCGCTGGCTTTGAGAATCGCCCTGACCTGCGGCATTGACCACGGTGGCGGGCATCAATGCGCCGGTGGGGCATGCTTGCACGCACTCGCCGCAGCCTACGCAGGTGCTCTGGCCCATCGGGTCGGCAAAATCAAATACCACGGTGGCGGCGGCGCCCCGCTGCGCCATGCCGATGACATCGTTACTCTGCACCTCGCGGCAGGCGCGCACGCACAGGTTGCAGGTAATGCAGGCGTCCAAGTTAACGTGCATCGCCGGGTGGCTGGTATCTGGCTGGCTCACCTTTGGCGCAGCCGCTGCATGGTTGACGGCTGCTTTACGGCGTGGCGGTAGCCACGACTTAACGGCCGCTTCGTCGACCGCTAACTGGTCGGCTACTTCCCAGAAGTGGCTGGAGCGGTCAGGGCTTTGGGCGCGGCTGGGCTGGTCGGCCATCAGCAGTTCCAATACCGTTTCACGCGCTTGTGTGGCACGGGGCGAGTGGGCGCTGTGTACCACCATGCCGGGTTTGGCCTCGCGGATACAGCTTGCCGCCAGCACGCGCTCGCCTTCCACTTCCACCATACAGGCCCGGCAGTTGCCGTCGGCGCGGTAGCCAGGGGCGTCTTTGAAACAGAGGTGGGGAATGCTCTCTCCAGCGCGCTTGGCCACCTGCCAAAGGGTTTCTCCGGGGTAGGCAGTGACTTCTTGATCATCCAATACAATAGTGAACGAAGCGGTCATGGTGCACTCCCTTCAGCGGCATCGCTGACAATAATCTGCTGTTGGGCGAGCGCAGGGCGGAAATCCTTGAGTAGCCCCAATACAGGATTTGGAGCCGCTTGCCCCAGGCCGCAAATCGAGGCGTCCTGCATCACTTGTGCCAGTCGAGTGAGCGCCTGCACATCCCATGTGGGTTGCTCTAGCAAGCTGAGCATTTTCTCGCTGCCTACCCGGCAAGGCGTACACTGCCCGCAGGATTCATCGGCAAAAAAAGCCAGCAGGTTGGTGGCCACCGCCTGAAGATTGTCTTGCTCAGAGAGCACGATAATCGCCGCTGACCCAATAAAACTGCCGTGCGCCTGCAGCGTGTCGAAATCCAGCGGCACATCGGCTTTACTGGCGGGCAGAATGCCACCCGAGGCGCCGCCGGGCAGATAAGCGACCAGCGTATGCCCTTCCGCCATGCCGCCTGCATACTCCTCTATCAACTCGCGCAGCGTGATGCCTGCTGGCGCCAAGTACACGCCGGGCTTGTTCACTCGCCCGGAGACAGAAAAACTGCGCAGGCCTCGTCGACCATTGCGCCCATGCCCAGCAAACCACTCAGCCCCTTTGTGCCAAATGGCAGGAATCCAATAAACGGTTTCAACGTTATTGACCAGCGTGGGGCGGCCCAACAGCCCCTGCTGGGCTACGTAAGGCGGGCGGTGGCGCGGCTTACCCGGTTTGCCCTCCAAGGATTCAATCAGCGCCGACTCCTCACCGCAGATATAAGCGCCCGCGCCCCGGCGCATGATGATGAATCCAGGCGCGACGATGCCCGACTGCTCAAGCTCTGCAATCGCTTCATGGAGCACACGGTGAAGGCCGGGGTATTCGTCGCGCAGATAGATATAGAGCGCCTCGGCCTCTATCGCCCAAGCGCTAATCAGCGCGCCCTCAAGAAACTGATGCGGCGCGCGCTCTAAATAGTAGCGGTCTTTAAACGTCCCCGGCTCGCCCTCATCAGCGTTAATCACGCAGTAGCGCGGCCCGGCGGCTTGGCGCACCGCCTGCCACTTTTTAAACGTAGGGAAGCCCGCGCCTCCCAAGCCTCGCAGGCCCGACGCTTCAAGCGCCTGCAGCACCTCATCAATGCTGATCTTACCGCTGCGCACATGGGCCAGTAACTGGGAACCGCCTGCCTGCTGATAGGCGTCAAGGCGCTGCCACAAAATCGCTTCAGGGTGAAAGTGGCCGGTATCCACCACGGCCTCGACGCCTTCTGCGGTGGCATACAGCACATGGTGATGGCCCACTTCTGCCACCGGCGCGGTATCGCAGCGGCCCATGCAGGGCGCACGGATCACCCGTACACAGTCAGGATCAACGCGGGCCTCTAATGCTTTGTGCAGCGCACTGGCCCCCGCTAATTGGCAGGAAAGAGAATCACAGACGCGAATTGTGGTATCCGGCGGGGGCGCTTGGTGGTCGTGCACCACATCGAAATGGGCATAGAACGTCGCCGTCTCGTACACCGCTGCCATGGGCAGGTTCATATAGGCTGCCAGGGCGCGCAGTTGCACAAGCGATAAGTGGCCGTGGGCATCCTGAATGGCGTGTAGATGCTCTATCAACAGGTCGCGACGCTTTAGGCTTGGCGTCTGGCGCTCATCGCCTAACAGGTCACGCAGCGCCGCCAGTGCGACAGGCGCTACATCACGCCCTTTAGGGTACCCGCGGCGGCGAGAGGACATACCATTTTGAGGGGTCATGACACGCTATCCAGAAAGCTGTTCAAAAGAGTGATTTAAAAAAAGCTACGCTTGTCAAAAGAGGACTAGGCTTAGGGCTAGGCGAACATAGATAGTAGCTATTTTGTCCACCATGTCGTTATTAAGCGGCATTTTTTTAAAGCATAGAGGTTAACAGGCGTGGGTGAAACCACTTCGTTTGCAGGAGTTGGCACTACGCTTTGCTCTAAAGCAAAGCGCGGCAATGGCTCTAGCAACAAAGCAGGACACTCTTTATGATTTGCCGTCATTTTAATAGGTTAGGAGCGTGGTATGGACAAGCGGGCACCCTGGATAATCACGCTCTTATTAGTGGCGACATTCATCACCCCCCAGGCATTCGCGGCCACTTCGATTAAAGTGATAGCGTCGTTTTCGGTCATCGAAGATTTAGTCAAGCGTGTCGCAGGCGATGATATCAGCATCACGACGATTGTACCGGAGGGCGATGATGTTCACCGCTGGGAGCTGACGCCCCCTAACGTACTTGCAGTGGAAGAGGCCGATATTGTGTTTTACAACGGCCACGGGCTAGAGCCATGGATCCGTCATGTAGAAGCGATGGCCAACGACACGCTAACGCTAATGGCTCTGGCCGAAAGCGCCAACTATGCGCCGCTGACGATTCCAGTGGGTCAGCATAAAGGCAATCCGGACCCCCATATGTGGATGGACCCCAAAGGAGCTGCCGCTTATATCGAGGTAATCACTCACACCCTAAGCGTACGCTATCCCGACAAAGCAGCCGCTTTTCAGGCTCGAGCGGTGCAAGCCAGGGAGGCGCTTGCCCTACTCGACCAGCAGATACAAGAGCGCCTGGAGGGGATTCCGCAAACCAATCGTATACTCACTACCAGTGAAGCGGCTTTTGGCTATTTTGCCCACGCTTACGGCTTTGAGTATGCCGCGATTTGGGGCCTAGGCAGCGAGACACTGGGCAGCGCCCAGGCTATGGAAATCATGAGCAAACGCTTAACCGACAAACGTCCGCCCGCGCTGTTTTATGAAAGCACGACGCCCTATATCCATATGGATGCCCTAGCGCGAGAGGCTGGCCTTACGCTAGCAGGCCCGCTCTATGTGGATACGCTGAGTGATACCGATGGCCCCGCCTACAACTACCCGGCAATGCTGCGCCACAATGCCGAGCTGTTGCATGAAGCGCTGGGAGGTGCCAGGGCCGAGGAGTAGGCGCTAGCTAACCAGCTCGCGAAGCGATGCCACTATCAGATCCGGGTGGCTCTGCTCGATGGGGTCGCCGTGGTTATAGCCATATGGCAGTGCCACCGTCGTAAAGCCCGCCGCCTTACCCGCCGCGATATCATGACGAGAGTCCCCCACCATCACGCTCGCCGAGGGGGCAATATCCAGCGTATGGGCAACATGCAGAAGCGGCAACGGGCTGGGTTTTTTCTCGGCTAGCGAGTCGCCGCCCACGGTAGACGTGAACAGCGCCAGCACACCAAAGTGGCTTAAAATAGGCGCAATGAACCGCTCGGGTTTATTGGTAATCAAGGCCAGCACAAAACCCGCCTCATGCAGCGCATGAAGCGCTTCAGACGCGTCCGGGTAGAGTTTGGTTAATGCATTGGGCGCGGCCCCGTAATGGCGCATAAACGCTTCGTAGGCGTTTTGTTGCAACGCTGCCTCCGGTGCGGCGTTGAGTGCCCAGGACAGCGCTCGCTCTACCAGTACCTGTGCGCCGTTGCCCACCCAATCGCGCACCTGATCTTCACTCGGCTGCGCCAGCCCAACTTCTTGCAGCGCCCGCTGCACGCCAACGGCCAAATCGGGCACTGAGTCGATTAACGTGCCGTCTAAATCAAAGGCGATTAACCGCTTTCCTTGCAAAATGGTATGCACGCGTGGCCTCACTTATGTGCTTAGGCTGCTAGTTGGCAACAGTGTCGATTAATTTGATCATCTTACCTACTTAGTTCTTCGTCATACACCGCATAAAGTTCTATGCTGTGGCTATATTTGCCAAGGAGAGAGTAATGGCCATTCCCCGAATTGTGATTGTGGGCGGCGGCGCGGGCGGGCTAGCCCTAGCCACCCGTCTTGGACACACGCTAGGTAAAAAAAAGCGCGCTGAGATTGTCCTGCTTGACCGCAACGCCACCCACGTATGGAAGCCGCTGCTGCATGAGCTAGCCACCGGGGTGCTAAACTCCAGCATGGATGAAGTGGATTATCGCGGGCACTCCTCAGCCCACTACTACCGCTACCAGCGCGGCTCGCTCAACGGTCTTGATCGGGAACAGAAGGTCATTCACCTGGCACCTATTGAAGATGAAGATGGCGTGGAGGTACTGCCCGCCCGCCAGCTCACTTATGACTATTTAGTACTGTCACTTGGCAGTATCTCGAATGATTTTGGTACCAAGGGAGTCGCAGAGCACTGCCACTTTATTGACTCTCCCCAGCAGGCCAAAGCCTTCCAGCGGGACATGATCAATACCTTCCTGCGCTATACCGACCCCAAGCTGCGTCAGAACACCCAGCTCACCATTGGCATTGTCGGCGGCGGTGCAACGGGGGTGGAGCTTTCGGCGGAATTGTTAGACGCCTCGCGCCTGCTCAATGCCTACGGCGTCACGGCTGTTGATCACCAAACCATTAGCGTGCATTTGATTGAAGCGGCACCGCGCCTGCTCCCCGGCTTATCTGAGCGCATCAGCCAAACCGTTCAGCAAGAGCTGGAGAGCATGGGGGTCACCGTACATGTGGGCACGGCAATTCAAGAAGCTCAGGAGTATCAGCTGGTCACAGGCGACGGTGAGGTGATCGAAACCGATCTCAACGTATGGGCCGCTGGCATTAAAGCGCCGCCGTTTCTTACTGAGCTGGGCTTAAGCACCAACAAGCGCAACCAGATCAACGTCAAGCAGACACTGCAGAGCGTAGACGACCCGCATATTTTTGCAATGGGCGACTGCGCTTGCTGCCCCCAAGGCGATAATGCAACGGTGCCGCCTCGCGCTCAGGCCGCCCATCAGCAGGCCAAGCTATTGGCTAAAAACCTGGAGCATTGCCTGGAGAAGAAGCCGCTGCGCGAATTTCACTATCGCGATCACGGCTCGCTTGTATCCCTGGCCCGTTACGACGCGGTAGGCAACCTCATGCGCAGCTCCGCCTCTCGCGGGCTTTTTCTGGAGGGCTGGCTGGCGCGCCAAGCCTATGCATCGCTCTACCGCATGCATCAACTCTCTATTCACGGTGCGCCAAAAACCGGGCTTGCCTGGCTGGTGGATAAATTGAACCGCTACCTCAAACCACGCATGAAACTTCACTAAAGACATGCAAAGGCGGGAGATCTACCCTAATACCATTCAATTAAGCATAATTAGCAGTTATGGGAGAGAGCTTCAGCTCGCGACAGGGGCTCGGCTAAGGCGCCTAGCGGCGCCATTCGCCCGCTAAAGCGGCCTCCCACTCAGGCTTACTCAGCATAATGGGTAGGTAAACCCGATAACTATCAGCGAACCTTGGCCAGCTCCGCGCGCATCTGCTGAATCACGCTGTCGTAGCCGTGGGGGTCGCTTGCCTGGTGGGCGTTAAAGATCGCTGAACCCGCTACAAAGGTATCGGCACCGGCGGCGGCGATATCCGCGATATTGTCGACTTTGACGCCACCATCAATCTCCAAGCGAATGGGCAAGCCCGAAGCGTCGATACGCGCACGTGCCTCACGCAGCTTGTTCAGCGTGCCGGGGATAAACGACTGGCCGCCAAAGCCGGGGTTGACGCTCATCAGCAGCACCATATCAACCTTATCCATCACGTAATCAAGATACGAAAGCGGCGTGGCCGGGTTAAACACCAGCCCCGCTTTACAACCACCATCACGAATCAGCTGCAGCGCACGATCAATATGCTCGGATGCTTCGGGGTGAAAGGTAATGTAGCTGGCCCCGGCATCAATAAAATCGCTAATCATGCGATCCACCGGCTTCACCATCAGGTGCACATCAATGGGTGCCGTCACACCATGGTCGCGCAGCGCCTTACATACCATCGGCCCAATAGTCAGGTTCGGCACGTAATGGTTGTCCATGACGTCGAAATGAACCACATCGGCGCCGGCCGCCAGCACGTTATCAACCTCCTCGCCCAGCCGCGCAAAGTTAGCGGAGAGTATCGAAGGGGCAATCAAAAAATCCTGTGCAGCGCTCATGAAGGGGTCCTCAGGTAATAAAAATAAAGGGGCCATCTTACCAGAGCCACACACGAAGCCCTATTACACGTGACGGCCATGCAGCACGCTTGCCGTCAATGCATATCCTTAAACAGATATTTCCAAATAGAATATAAAACACGATTGTAATTCCACAATCCTAGGTTTAACCTTAGCGTCATCGCGACTAAATCGCCCCCAGAATCAAGGAGTCTATAATGACGCTATCCTCTGCATTCCGTACTGGCCTTCGCCGTAGCCTACTGGCCGTTGCCGTTGGCACCGTCGTTTCTGGCATGACCTTCTCCAGCGCCGCCGTTGCTCAGGAGCGCGAGCTGCTGAACTCCTCCTATGACATCGCCCGTGAGCTATTCGCCGCGATCAACCCGGAGTTCCAGGCGTGGTGGGAAGAAGAGCATGGCGAAGAGATCGCTATCAGCCAGTCCCACGGTGGCTCCTCTGCCCAGGCGCGCGCCATTATGCAGGGCCTACGTGCGGACGTAGTGACGTTTAACCAAGTCACCGACGTTCAAGCACTAGCCGATGCAGGCTTGGTGGCTGAGGATTGGCAGGATGCGTTTGAGAACAACGCTTCGCCCTACTACTCCACCACCGCTTTCCTGGTGCGCAAAGGCAACCCGAAAGGCATCGAAAGCTGGGATGACCTCGTTAAAGAAGACGTACAAATGGTCTTCCCGAACCCGAAAACCTCCGGTAACGGCCGCTACACGTACCTGGCTGCCTGGGGCTTCGCCGAGAATGAATTCGACGGCGATGAAGAGAAGATCCAAGACTTCATGCGCACATTCCTGCGCAACGTAGCGGTGTTCGACACCGGCGGTCGCGGTGCCACAACCAGCTTTATCGAGCGCGGCATTGGCGACGTACTGATCAGCTTTGAGTCTGAAGTGAACAACATCCGCAGCGAATACGGCAGCGATGACTACGAAGTAATCGTCCCGCCGGTGAGCATTCTGGCGGAATTCCCGGTCGCGGTGGTGGGTGAAAACGCCGAACGTAACGGCAACAGCGACTTAGCCCAAAGCTACTTAGAGTACCTCTATACCGAAGACGCCCAGCGTCAGCTGGCAGGCTTTAACTACCGTGTCCATAACGACACTGTGGTAGAAGAGTTTGCCGACCAGTTCCCCGACACCGAGCTATTTGAAGTCGAAACCGTGTTCGGCAGCTGGGAAGAAGCGATGGAGAACCACTTCGAAGGCGGTGCTCTGCTTGATCAACTGCAACGTCGTTAACGGAACCCCATGAGCCAATTAGCATTTTGGCGATCCGGCAGCACGCGCGTGCTGCCGGGTTTTGGCCTATCTATGGGTATCAGCGTGCTATTTATTTCGCTGGTACTGCTACTCCCCATTACCGGACTATTTGGCCAGCTTTCTGAACTAAGCCTGGCCGAGTACTTTGCCATCATCACCGAAGGCCGCGTCGTCGCCAGCTATATGGTCACCATCGGCGCGGCAGCCGTAGCGGCGCTGGTGAATGCGGTGTTTGGCCTGCTACTGGCCTGGGTACTGGTGCGCTATGAGTTTCCTGGCAAGCGCCTGCTCGATGCCTTGATGGACCTCCCCTTCGCCCTGCCTACTGCCGTGGCTGGCATCACCCTGGCCACGCTCTATGCGGGTAATGGCTGGGTAGGCAGTATCATCGAGCCGATGGGGCTTCAGATCGCGTATACCTGGGTAGGGATTGCCCTGGCGATGGCCTTCACCAGTATTCCCTTCGTGGTGCGCACGGTGCAGCCGGTGCTGGAAGATTTGCCTGCCGAGGTGGACGAAGCCGCGATGTCCCTGGGTGCTACCGACGGCGTGGCGTTTCGCCGTGTGATTATGCCGCATCTATGGCCCGCGCTCGTCACCGGCACCGGGCTTGCCTTCGTACGCTCATTAGGTGAGTTCGGGGCGATTATTTTTATCGCAGGCAATATGCCTTACGAAACCGAAATTACCGCGCTAATGATCTTCGTCAAACTACAGGAGTATGACTACGCCGGGGCGTCTGCCATTGCCTCGGTGGTGCTGTTTGTCTCGCTGGCGCTGCTGCTCGCCATCAATATCTGGCAGGGCCGCTTTGTGCGTCGCCTGCATGGGGGTAAAGGATAATGCGCCGGATTGGTGATGCGCCTTTAGTGCGGCGCTTATTAATTGGCGCAGCCCTACTGCTGTCTGCGCTATTTCTGCTGCTGCCGCTGGTGGCTATTTTTGCTCAGGCGTTCTCCCAAGGTGTGGCGGTGTTTTGGGCGAACGTGAGCAATACGTTCACTCTACACGCCATTGGTCTCACGCTGGTCATCGCGTTAATGACCATCCCCATCTGCTTGGTGTTTGGCGTTGCGCTGGCATGGCTGGTGACGCGCTTTAGCTTCCCAGGGCGGCGCATTCTGCAAACGCTGATTGATATTCCGTTTGCCGTCTCCCCTGTCGTCGCTGGCTTAATTTATCTACTGCTGTATGGCCGCAACGGCTGGATTGGCGGATGGTTAGATAGCCACGATATTCAGCTGATGTTTGCCTGGCCGGGCATTTTGATGGTCACCATCTTCGTCACCTGCCCGTTTGTGGCGCGTGAATTAATCCCGCTTATGCAGGCCCAAGGCTCACGGGAAGAAGAAGCCGCCGTAACGCTGGGCGCTTCTGGCTGGACAACGTTTTGGCGGGTCACGCTGCCCAACATTCGCTGGGCACTGCTCTACGGCATCATCCTTACCAACGCCCGCGCGGTGGGTGAATTTGGCGCGGTCTCGGTTGTCTCAGGGGCCATTCGTGGGCAAACCAATACGCTACCGCTGCACCTTGAGCAGCTCTATCAGGATTACAACGCCGTGGGTGCGTTTGCGAGCGCCGCCCTGCTGGCCCTGATTGCCCTGTTAACTCTTGCGGCCAAGGCAGGCCTTGAATGGCGCGCATCGCGCCGGGAGGCATACACATGAGTATTCGCTTACAGAATATTGCCAAGCACTTTGCCAACACCCAGGCACTTGAACCCATCAACCTGGACATTCACGAAGGTGAATTGGTGGGCTTGCTAGGTCCTTCCGGTTCGGGCAAAACTACCCTGCTGCGTATCATTGCTGGCCTAGAGAACGCCGATAGCTCGCCGCAGCCGGGTAAAATTCTATTTGGCGACCGTGACGTGACCAATGTGCATGTGCGTGACCGCCGCATCGGCTTTGTTTTTCAGCACTACGCCCTGTTTCGTCATATGAGCGTTTATGACAACGTGGCGTTTGGCCTTACGGTGATGCCGAAAAAGCGCCGCCCCCCCAACGGTGAAATTCGGGCGCGGGTCTTCAGGCTCCTTGAGATGGTGCAGCTACAGCACTTAGCCAACCGCTTGCCTGCCCAGCTCTCGGGTGGGCAACAGCAGCGCGTATCGCTGGCTCGCGCACTTGCTGTAGAGCCTGACGTCCTGTTGCTAGACGAGCCGTTTGGCGCCTTGGATGCCAAGGTTCGCCAAGACCTTCGCCGCTGGCTGCGCCGCCTGCACGACGAACTGAACTTTACCAGTGTGTTCGTCACCCACGACCAGGAAGAAGCGCTGGAGCTTTCTGACCGTGTGGTGGTGATGAGTAACGGCCGTATCGAGCAAATCGACACGCCGGATACGCTCTACCGCGCACCGAAGAACCGCTTTGTATTTGAGTTTTTGGGTGATGTGAACCACCTAGAGGGCCGCGTTCGCGATGGCGTGCTGACCTGCGGCGATGCGCACCTCAACGTGGACTTACCCGATGGCGATGAAGAGCTGCAGCTGCGCCCCCATGAGGTGCGCCTGGCGGAAGAACCCAGCGCTGAAAGCCACCTGCCGGTGACGATTACCGCTATCTCCCCGGTCGGTGCCGAAGTACGCGTAGAGCTAGAGGCCGACTGGCTGGCAAAACCGTGGCTAGCCACCGTTCGCCACGCCGATTTCGAGCGCCTGCACATGCGCCGGGGGCAGCGCTTGTTTGCTCATCCGCGCCAGTGGCATCGCTTTAAAGAAGACGCTAAAACACCTGAGCAGCAGGCACGAGTGGCTTAGGGACTGCTAGCGCGGCAGGCTAGCACAACGCTATACTGCCGCGATTATTGCAATGCCTTGTTTCTTAACGCTTTGCTTTTTAATACCTTGTTGCGACAGGTATGTTTATCGTTTAACCACAATGATTGCGGAGAGTTTTATGCGTCGGCGTCACTTTTTACGCGCGTCTAGTGCGTTGTTAACCACCCTATTGCTGGCAGGCTGTGCAAGTCCTCAATACCTACAGCTAAACCCCACCCGTAGCGCTAACGTGCCGCAAACCGGCTCGGGTCAGCAAGTGACCGTGGTGGCTGTCGACGCCCGGCCGAGTGAAGTCATTGGTACGCGCACGGGCGGCAACATGTCGACGGCGCAGATTATAGTAAGCAGCCATGAATTGATTCCGCGCCTACAGGCCGAAGCGGAGCGTGCCGCACGCGATATGGGGTTTACCCCTACCCGCGAAGCCGCCCAAGGCCGCCCCAGCCTGACTCTGGAACTTGCCAGCTTGCACTATGGCCGTGGCGACAGCGGGCAGCCGCTAATTGATGAAGCGCGTATTGAAGGGGTTTTCCGGGCCATCGCGCAGAACCAGGGCACGACGTATACCGGGACATATACGTCACGTCGCACCCAAGGTTATGCGCTTAAACCGGGTGAAGATGCCAATACGCGGATGTTGAACGACTTGCTTAGCGATGGCCTAAACCGGGCATTCAGCGACCCAGAGCTGGGTCGGCTTCTCGCCCGTTAAGGGGGATAATTAAACCCGTGGCCCGCGCCGCTCAAGCGCCCAGATGCTTTCACTTCGGCCACGGGCATCGGCGGGCAGGTGCGCTAACCGCTCTATGCGGAAATTGGGCGCCATCAGGCGCTCAATTTCCTCATCCGGCACGCTAAATGGCGGCCCGGTATCGCCATCGGCGTGGGTTAACCCCACCAGCAGCCCTTTCGCTCCCGGTGGCACCAACTGAGCCAAGTGGAAAGCGTAGCGTTCGCGGGTAGCCGGTGGCAGCGCAATCAGCGATGCACGATCGTAAAAAGCCTCCACTTCCGCCGCCTGCTGAATATGCAGGTGAAAGAAGTCACCGCACCAGAGCTCGATGTTACCCTGCCGGCACACCTCAAAGCCTGCCTGAGTATAACGAGAGATACCGCCACTACGCTGGGCCAAAAATTGCTCGATAGCCTCCGGGGCAAGCTCTATGCCCAATACCGGGTGCCCTTGGTCCGCGAGCCAGCGCATATCTAAGCTCTTCCCACATAGCGGCACCAACACCTTGGCTCCAGAGGGCACGCCTAGCGTTGGCCAATACTTCAACAGTGCCGGGTGGGTCTCCTCCAGGTGAAAGCCTATCCGTCCCTCTTGCCAACGCTGCCGCCAGGAATTCTCCATGGACATGCCCTCTTACTATCCTAAAAACCTAACTGCTTACTATCCTAAAAACCTAACTGTTTAGAACCAGCGGTCACGCTTTTTACGACGGCGCGGCAAGTGCGGCACAATCAGCCCCACCAGCAGGCCAGCGCCCGCCACACCGCCACCGTACATAAAGTAGCGCATCAGCAAGTCTTCCTCTTGAGTGTCCAGACGTGCCTGCAGCGCTCGCACCTGTTGGCGTGACTGCTCTGCCTCGTTATCCAGCTCAAGGTTCCTCGCTTCCAGGTCTGCGATGCGCTGCTCGCGAACATCAAGCGTGGCGGTCATGGAAGAGACCCGCTGCTCCCACGTGCCATTGATACCGTCAAGCTCTTGGGTCAGCTCTTCCACCTGGGCCTGCAGCTCGGGCAATTGCTGACGAGCACTAGGCGTTTGCTGAAGCTCATTGCTCAAAACCCACACCGTATCGCCGCTATTGCTGCGCACCCGGGTGTAATCACCGCTGGTTTCCAGCACTTCCACCTGCTCGCCTGCATTGAGCGTTCCCACAATGCGATAACCATCTGTCGGCCCACTGCGCACGTAGGTACTTAGCTCATCGCTGACCCAGGCTTGGTTATCGGATTGAGCGAATGCCGCTTGGCTGCTCATGCTTAGCAGCACGCCAACTGCGGCGGCATAACAATTACTGCGAAATTTATCTACTTGCATGACGTCATGTCCTGATCATAAAAACGCGCATGGCCGACGAAGCCACCGCGCGTATCGCTCAAAGCGTTGCGCGTGTCTAAAGCGCTTACCCTTCCCCGCGGGGCGGTAACGGGAAGGGACGAGGAAACTCTGCGACGCGAGCATCACTTTTCACGGCCTTCAGGGGGCCTTCACGCTCTACCTCATCAATCCGCACAATGGCGTTAAGAGGCAGGTAACTACGCTTCACACCCTCAAAGGTTCGCTGCAGTTTTTCCGCTCCTGGATCCACCACCACTCGCGACGCATCGTCAAAGACAAACTCCTCGACTTCAATAAAGCCCCAGAGTTCGCTCTGAAAGATCTCTCTGACGTATAAATCCCAAATTTCACCCTGCTGGTGAACCACCACACGGTAGATCGGCTTGGCCGCCATCTTGGCCTAATCCTCTTGCCACTTGAAGGTAACGTTACCGCGCCTAGCCTACCATACTCCGGGGTTGCCCCTTTAGCAGACATCATCGAAAACGGCGCTTTCCTTATTTGACAGCCTCACAGGCCACTAATTAGCCGGTGGTAGCGCCTATTGTGTATGGTACCCACTGGGGCTTGATCTACTTTAAAGGTGAGGACGCGCATACCATCCGTGATCTTTTAAAACGCCAAGAGGATCTCGACTTCTATGTATAATCCCCGCTACGGCAAGGGTAAGGAGTCTATGTGACAAACCACCAAGAGGTCTCTTCACCTGAAGATGCCAAGCTCAACGAGCTAGCACGTCCGGCAACGGCGAGCGCTTTGGCGAAGCCTCTCTGCCATTTGAGCAGTTCACTTCGCGGCTCTATATCTACCACTACGCCCCTCTAGAAAGAGGCGAGCTGGCCACGGTGACCGATGAAGAACTAGAGCGCGTTAAGGGCTTTCTGCACCGTAGCTGGGGAGCCACACGCTTCCCCTACTGAGCTGCAGGCCGACTAATGGCCCCAGTAATACGGGGCCTCCCAAACACTACAGATACGACCAAGATGATACGACTCGATCAATTACTGGTCAGCCAAGGACTGGCCAGTTCTCGTACCCGTGCCCAACGGCTGATCAAAAACGGGCGCGTTTTTTTAAGCGACGGCACCTTGCTGAGCAAACCCTCTGAAAAATGGCCGACCAATGCCCCACTCCGCGTGGAGGAGGACCCAGAAGAGCGCTACGCCTCACGCGCAGGGCTAAAGCTAGAAGGCGTTCTACAGGCGTTAGCCATGCGCTTAGAGGATAAAGGCGTGCTGGATATTGGCCAGTCCACAGGCGGGTTTACTGACTGCGCGCTGCAATTTGGCGCACGCCATGTAGTAGGCGTGGAAGTCGGCCACGACCAGCTTGCCAGCCACTTACGCAGCGACCCACGAGTAACCTGCCTGGAAGGCCTCAATGCCCGTCATATGAGCACCTCAGAGGCACTTTTGAGCACGCTTGCCGAACGGCCGATTGATCTTGCGGTGATGGATGTATCGTTTATATCCCAGACGCTGATTCTGCCTGAGATTGCCGCCCTACTGCCGCCTAGCGGGCAGCTGCTTTCGCTGGTAAAACCACAGTTTGAGCTAGACCCCGGTGCGCTGGATAAACGCGGCGTCGTGCGCGACCCTCGTCGCTACGCAGAGGTGGAGCAAAAAATACGCACCGCCTGCGAGCAGTGCGGCCTCGTTATCAGTCACTGGCAAGAGAGCCCGATTACCGGCAGCGACGGCAATCGGGAGTTTCTTCTTCTCGCCAGCAAGCGGTAGCGATCAGCTCAAGGTAGCGGGCGGGAGAGTCGAATCCGACTGCACGTTCACCGGCTCTCCCTGCTCACGATGTAGCCATACGTCCAACTGCTCGAAGGCGATTTTCACTCCAGCCTCCTTGAACAGCTCGTCCACTCGGCAGTTCACCTCATCGGCGGCAAATAAGCGGTCCAGTAGGTCATTGACAAAAATACGCAGTTCGAAATTCAGGCTGTGTGGCCCATAGCTCAAGCAGAACACCTGCGGCTCCGGGTCATCCAATACGCGTGCGTTCTCATCGGCAGCCTGACGTAACAGTCTATGCACGAGTGGTAAATCCGAACCGTGGGAGACGCCGTAGGTGAGCACCACGCGGGTCACGTTATCGGAGAGCGACCAGTTGATCAGTTGGTCGGTCACGAACGTTTTGTTGGGAATGATGATCTCTTTGCGGTCGAAGTCGGTCACCGTGGTCGCCCGAATGCGAATCCGGCTGACCGTGCCGTGAAGGTTCCCTAGCGTAATGGTGTCGCCGATACGAATGGGGCGCTCGAACAGAATGATCAATCCCGAAATGAAGTTGGCAAAGATCTCTTGCAAGCCAAACCCCAAACCCACACTCAGCGCCGCCACCAGCCACTGCAGCTTGTCCCAAGAGACCCCCAAGGTCGCCAGCGACATAACGATCCCGGTGCCTACGATGGTGTAAGAGAGCAGTGAGCTAATCGCATAAGCGCTGCCCTGCTTGAGCGCCAAGCGAGAGAGCACCATGACTTCGAGTAGTCCTGGCAGGTTCCTCGCCATGATGAACGTGACAGCCACTACCAGCAGCGCCGTAAAAAAAATCCGAAATGGAGAGAGCATCATCGACCAGATCGCCTTCGCCCGCGTCCCAAAGCGATACCTGGTCCAAGTAACCCAATACCGAGAGCAGATCCGACCACACCAAATAGAGCAGCGCACTGAAACCAATCAGCAGAATCAGCTTGGAGAGCCGCAGCGACTGAGCGTTGATCTTTTCCATATCCAGCGGCGGCTCTTCGACTACCTCGACCCCGCCTTCAGCACCCTCTTGTACTTGCGCACGGCGGCGGGCTAACGCACGACGATAAGCTAACCGACGGGCGGCCACTGCCAAACTGCGCACCACCGTCGCCTCAACAACCACCCAAAGCCCCAATAAATAGAGCGTAATGGCAAAACGCGCTACCAGCCTGAGCGCCGTGTACTCGTAGCCCCAGGCAACCAGCCCCATCAGCACCAGTGGAACAGCGGCCATGGCGAGCCCCAAGATCAGCCTGAAAAGCCGCACACCAAAGATTGGGACATGGGCCAGGATGAGCTGCGTCAGCGACCACGCCATGGCAAGCAGCCCGCTCATGAACAGCGCCATCGCCACCGGGCGCTGAGCCAGCGGTGTTTCCATCTGCTCGGACATGGCCGCAATGGCAACCACCGGCACCAGAGCAATCCCCAGGCCGATCAACAGTCGGCGCAGCCGCACATTGTAAGCGGGTGCCCAGGTGAAGTGACGCTCTGCGACACCATCAGGTACCAGTAACCGCCGCCCTAGGGCAATTACGCCCCAGCTCAGGCTGAGCTGCAGCAGCGCAGGCGCTAACCCCAGCGCAAGGCCACCCTCCGCCGTGTGCAGGGCAGCGCCCGCACCCGCCAGTGCTAACGGCCCGGGTAGCGCTAGCAGCGCATTGAGCAACACCGCTTTTGGGGTGTGTAGCTGGGTATCGCTTTTCAAACGACCAATTTGTGAATGAATCAGCGCTAGTCGCTTTTTGATACGCCCGCGCAGCGCAATCAATACCACGCTCAGCAACAGCAGCGGCGCGCCTACTAGCATATCCCAAGAGAGCCCCCGCCAGCGGGTAGGCAGTACCGCGCGCCACTCCCCTTCATGCCACTCCTGCGTGAGATAACTGGGCAGTTGACGTAGCCAGTTCACATCCAACGGGCGGCTGTTGGCCACCCAAAACAGCTGCTCATCAATGGTGGCGCGCAGATCATGAGTAGTGGAGAGCAGCTGCTGATGATTGAGCTGTAGCTCGATGGCTGAACTCAACAGGCTGCCGTAGGCCTGCTCGAGTTGCTCCACCAGCTCACGGCGGGACTGATAAAGCCGCGTCAACGAGTCCACCAGCCCTGGAGTTACCTCAACCCCCGCCTCTTCAAGGCGCTGGGCAGCCAACCGCTCCCCTTGGCGGAGCTGGTCGCGCTGGCGAATAAGATCGAACTGTTTCAAGCGCAGGTCAGCAATCTCATCCTGCAAATCGCGCCGGGGCACTACGGCAGGCAGCGACTGGCGCTGCTCGCGGAGAATACGAGAGAGCAACTGGCTGCCGCGAATGGCTTCCATCTGCTCATTGAGGCTGCGCTGCAGCTGGCGAACATGCTCTAACTGACGCTGCGCCTCGATGTTTTCACGCACAATGCCATTGGCACGGTCCGTCGCCCGCAGCAGCTCCAGGCTTAGCGTTTGATTGACCTGCTGAGCATTCAGCACGACGGGATGACCTTCCGCGATGAGCGGGTCATTTTTGGCGGCGTCGGCGATGGCCTGCTCAGACTGAAGGCGTCGCTGGCGGTCGATCACGCCCTGCAGCAGGCTAAGCTGCTGCTCTTGCTGATCGATCTGCAGGGCCAGCAGGTCACGGCGCTGTTGAGCCAGTTCACGCAGGCGGCTGTTGGCACTTAATTCACGCTGGTTCAGGCTGACCTCTTGCTCTGCCAGCACTCGCTCTAAGCGCCACTGGATGAGCTGTGCATCCTCGCGAGCCGAAAGCTGACGATCCGCCAGCAGCGCAGCCCGAGTATCATGCTCACGGCGTAGCGTTTCCGCGCGCTGTAGCGCATCGGAAATGGCCTGCTGTGCCCGTTCGGGTAGCGTCTGAGCAGCTAACAGCTGGGAGTTCACCTCTGCCATCTGGCTCTGCAGTTGCTGCAGCTCCATCACAGCATCAGCCTGCTCGGCTTCTAATACCTCTAACGGCATATCACTGAGGTGATTGACCGAAAGCTGTTGGCTCTCCTCTTCGGCATCATTAAGCTCGCGCTCTAAACGCAGCAATAACTCTGGTGCCTGATTCACCCGCTGCTCTAACGCCTGCTGGCGCTCTTCGATGGCCTTGAGGCGCTCATAGGCCTGCAGTGCTGCGGTCAGCGCCGCCTGGTCACGCTTTTGGTCGGCGGTTAATTCGGCATCTAGCGACTCAATGGCCGCCAAGCGCTCAGTTAGCTCTGCTTCAGGAGGGACGCGCTCAACCGCAATAGTTTGAGCGGTTGCGGGACTGGCCAGCATCGCTACCATGTATAGGCAGCAAATGACGGCTTTCATGGCATTTCTCACCACGTTACTTATGCCTCATTGACATGTAAGCCCGCCGAATCGGGCAAGATTCCCATTGTCGGGGGTTAGCAGTCGTTGCGCAATCCAGTTAGCTAGCGGGATATCGACAGTTGACTTGTACGAGCGGCATGTATAGAAACGACGCTGGCACCTCTTTCCTTATTCCTTAATTTGTGAGCCACGTTGATGGTTATCCAAAAACTGTTGTTAACCGGCCTAGTGGTGGTGGTAAGTGCTGATATGCTCAGCCAGAGCGCCCAGGCCGACACCCAAGAAGAGATTGAAGCGCGTATTCGTGCACTGAATACCGAGCTTTATCAACTGCGCCAGCAACTGCAGCAAATTGACTCACCTGAGGAAGCAGCCCAAGGCGTTCCTCCCAAGCAGTTGCCGGAAGAAGTTGCTCTGGAGGACCTGAGTGATCGTCGCCAGTGGGAGCAGGAGTCGTCGCGTAACCCGTTTTCCATCACCACCCACCGTACCAATTACCTGTTTCCGGTGAGCTATAACACTAACCAGGACGCCAACAACTTTCGTGAAGTGACCGATGCGTCCGGGCCTAACAATAACGAAGTGAAGTTCCAGTTCAGCGCCAAGTTCAATCTGGCGGAAGACATCTTTGGCAACGTTGGCGACGTCTATTTTGCCTACACTCAGCGAAGCTGGTGGCAGGCCTACAACACTGACGCCTCCTCCCCTTTCCGGGAAACCAACTACGAGCCTGAGGTTTTTATCGACTTCGACAACGCCTGGAGCGCGCTGGGCTGGGTGAATACGCGCAACCGCATCGCCTTCAACCACCAATCCAATGGCCGTTCGGACCCGCTGTCACGGAGCTGGAACCGTGTGTACCTGGAAAGCACCTTGCAGCGCGGCGACTGGGCACTGACTCTGGCGCCGCACTGGCGCGTGCCGGAGTCGGATGGTGACGACAACAACCCGGATATCGAGCGTTTTGTCGGCTATGGGGATATTCGTCTTGCCAAGCGTTTACAAAATAACCATGAATTCGCGGGGCAACTGCGTGGCAATCCAAGCACGGGTAACTACGGCACCCAGGTTGACTATAGTTGGCCAGCGTTTAACAGTGTGCGCGCCCATGTACAGTACTACTATGGCTACGGTGAAAGCATGATTGATTACGATAATCGCGTGCACCGTTTAAGCCTTGGTTTTAGTCTTAACCCACTATTTAGCGCCACCGGGCTGAACCGTTAAACGACAAGGGTTGTCTATCAGGTGGCGGCTGCTATGCTGAAGTCGTCACTCATTTACTCGTCAAAGGAAGACATCATGGCAAAACGTAATACAGATACCTCCGCACGCGCTGACCAGCTGAAAGAAGACCTGCGCCATCTCAGCGAAACAGTCGAAGAGCTGGTGAACGCAACCTCCAAAGACGCCAGCAGCGAAATGCGCGATCTGCGTGAGCGTGCCGAGCGACGTTTAAAAGATACTCGTACTCGCCTAGAAGCCCGCGGAGAACGTTTCTACGAAGACACCCGCGAAACGCTCTCCGAACAGGCAGCGTGTTGTGACCGTTATGTCCATGAAAACCCCTGGACCAGCATCGGTATTGGCGCCGCTGCTGGCCTTGTCGTTGGTATGCTGCTCGGGCGTCGCTAATGGCTTTGGGTCCCACCCAACGCGTCTTTTCTGCCGCCAAACGCCTGCTGAAATCACTGGTAGCTAACAGTGAAACTCGCCTGCGTTTGGCGGTTTTAGAGCTAGAAGAGGAGCGCGCGCGTTTACTGGTTTTGCTGTTACTTGCGGGTGCCAGTCTACTGCTCCTGCTATTAGGCGTTGCCACGCTTACGGCGCTGGTGGTGGTTCTCTTCTGGGATACTTATCGATTAACGGCAATTAGCGTCAGTGCTGGTGTGCTCATCGCGTTAAGCATACTGCTAGCGGTGATTGCTATGCGTCAGGCCAAGCGCCATACACTGCTAAAAGAGACGTTAAAGCAGCTTGCCGCCGACCGTGCACTGCTGGAGGTGAATGAGGATGACTCGTCACAACAGCGTCGTTAAACCACCTAGCCGGGCAGAACGCAAAGCAGCTCTACTGGCGGAACTGGAGCAACAGCGTATCGATATCTTAGTCGATAGCGACACGCTGCTACGCGCTTCGTCACCGCTGGATAGCCACTGGAAAAGCTTTAAGCTGCCTCTTTACGCTATTGGTGGCATCGCTGCTCTGCGCATTGCGCGCCACCCTGGTGGTGCCATGGCGGCGGGTCGTAAAGTGCTCGCAGGCTATATGCTGTTTAGGAAATTGAAGCTATTGGCCAAAGTGGCGACGTAATCAACCGATCGCCACGATGCTTTTATAGTGCCTATTAAAAAGCCGCTGCGGCTCGACGCAGCGGCTTTTTAGTCTGCGTTAGGGCAGCTTAGCACGCTTGACCACAGGCTACGCCGCTCGCCCACGCCCATTGAAAGTTATAGCCACCCAGCTGCCCCGTAACATCCAGCACTTCACCAATGAAGCGCAGTTGCGGCAGATCCTTCACCTCAAAGGTTTTCGATGAGATGGCGTCGGTATTCACGCCGCCCATGGTCACTTCTGCTGTACGCCACCCTTCCGTGCCCGCCGGTTTTAGCTGCCACTGATTAAGCCGCTGGGCCCAAGCATCGAGCGCTTCGTTGCTGTATTGCGCCAGCGGGCTGGCCAAGTGAGAGTCGGGATACCACTCCAGCAGCGCTTGGGCAAAGCGTTTGGGGAAACGCTCGCCTAGCCAGGTCGACAGCAGCCGCTTAGGGGTTTCCTGGCGCGCATGGCGCAAAGCGTCAGCCGCGTCTTCGCCCGGCAAGAGGTCGATGGAGATTGCGCTACCCGGCTCCCATACGCTGGAAATTTGTAGCATAGAAGGGCCGGATAGCCCTCGATGGGTAAACAGCATCGGCTCGACAAAGCGCTTCTCTTTGCAGCTCACTGCCGTGGGCACGCTAACGCCAGAAAGCCCCGCCGCCCGCTCTTTCCAGCTATCGCTTAGGGTAAATGGCACTAGGCCGGGGCGCGTGGGCAGCACCTCTAAGCCAAACTGGCGGGCAATATCGTACCCAAAGCCGGTCGCCCCCATGGTAGGAATGGAAAGCCCTCCGGTCGCCACGACCACCACCCCTGCATCAATCGTGCCCAGAGACGTGGCCAACCGCATGCCCTCGCCCTGCCGCTCCAGCCGAGAAACGGATGTGCTCAGTTTAATCTCCGCCCCGGCCCACTCACACTCGGCCAAGAGTACCCGCACAATCTCTTTGGCGGAATCTGCGCAAAATAGCTGCCCTGGCGCTTTTTCCACATACTCAACGCCATGGGTTTCTACCAGCGATACAAAGTGTTCTGGGCGATAACGTTTTAATGCAGAAATGCAAAAATAAGGATTTTCAGAGTAAAAGTGTCCAGGCGCTGTATCAAGATTGGTAAAGTTACAGCGGCCTCCCCCAGACATAAGAATCTTTTTACCCGCTTTGTTCGCATGGTCGACCACCAAAACGCGTCGCCCGGCATAGCCAGCCTGTGCCGCGCACATTAAACCAGCGGCACCTGCGCCAATGACTACGACGTCGTAGACCATAACTGAGGCTCCCAGAGTGAAAAGGCGGGCATTTTAACAGGTAAGAAGCGCCAAACTACTGTACATTTTAAAAACTCATGTATAAGAAGCGCACAAGATACTGCCTATTCGCCTCAACATTCGCCCCAACAATGTTGCAGGTAATGACTTACTATCATCGCCGATTGCGGAATATTTCAATAATACTGAGACACTTATGATCGCTTTTAAACGCTCCTTTTGCTGCCTCGTGCTACTCCTTGGATGGGCTTCTATTGCCAGCGCACAATCAAAGCCGCCTGTGATTGGTTATTACGTTGAGACAGAGACCTGGTCCGACCCGCTGGAAGCACTAGGCACCTTACGTGCTGATGAAAGCGTGACCTTATCGGCCACCGTAACCGACACCATTGCAGAGATTAACTTCGATGATGGCGAGCAGGTAGAGCGCGGTCGTTTACTGGTTCGTTTGGAAGACGCCGAAGAGCAAGCTCTACTAAGAGCCGCCCAGGCCATTACCGATGAGCGGCGAAACGCTTCTGACCGCGCTTCGCAGCTGCAGCAGCGCAACTTAGCGGCTAGAGCAGACGTAGAAGACACTCAATCCCAGCTGCGCCAAGCACAAGCCGATGCCCAAGCCCTGGAAGCTAGACTGGAAAATTACCGGATACACGCGCCGTTTAGCGGCCGCGTAGGATTTCGTGACGTCAGTGTGGGCACCCTCGTCACCCCCGGCATGGCGTTGGTGACGCTAGATAAGCTAGATGTAATGAAACTCGATTTTACCGTACCAGCGGTATTTTTGGGGCGGCTATCCGCCGGGTTAAGTCTTAGTGCCACCACAGCGGCGTACCCAGACGAGGTATTTCGCGGCGACGTTGCCAGCATTGGCACAAGGATTGACCCGGTATCCCGTAGCGTTAGCGTGCGTGCCGAGTTGGCCAATCCTGATTTAAAGCTGCGCCCTGGCATGCTGATGGAAGTCATCGTGCAGCAGCGCGTACGCGATGCGTTAGTGCTGCCTGAAGCCGCGATTCAGCCTAGCGGCAACCGCCACTTTGTGATGGTGATTCAACAGCAGGAGAATGCGCCACGCTTAGAGCGCCGAGAAGTAGCTATCGGCGAGCGCCGCAGCGGGGAAGTAGAAGTACTAGAGGGCATTAGCGAAGGCGATTTGGTGGTGATTCATGGCCTGCAGCTAGCCCGTGAGGGTCAAGAAGTTCGCCTGCTAGGCGTTGCCGACGACAGCACGGACATTCGCTCGCTGCTGGAGGCTGACCGCTAATGCGTTTATCCGATATTTCCGTTCAGCGGCCAGTGCTGGCCATGGTGATTGCCGCACTGATTATTGCTTTTGGCTTGCTGGCCCTTAACCGCTTGCCGCTACAAGAGTACCCCACGGTTGACCCGCCTATTGTCAGTATTGATACCCGCTACCCCGGTGCCTCGGCCAGCGTGGTAGAAACACGCATTACCCAAGTATTAGAAGACCGCATTGCCGGGGTGGAGGGCATCGAGCTGATCACCTCCCAAAGCGAGGATGGCCGCTCGCGGATCGAGATCGAGTTCGCCATCACTATGGATATCAACGCTGCGGCGAACGATATCCGCGACCGCATTTCAGGCGCACTGCGCAACCTGCCGGACGACGCCGACAATCCTGAAGTCACTAAAGCCGACAGCAGCGAAGAGATTGTTGTTTGGCTAAGCCTATCGGGGGCGGACTACTCGATTGCTGAGCTGACCGACTACGCCAACCGCTTTCTCGTCGATAGCCTTTCAGTACAGCCGGGCGTTGCCCGAGTACGCGTGGGCGGCGGCCAGGATTACGCCATGCGTGTATGGCTGGACCGTAACGCATTAGCAGCCCGTGGCCTCACCGTGGGCGATGTGGAGGACGCTCTACGTGCTGAAAACGTCGAGCTGCCTGCGGGTTCTATCGAATCCGATGACCGCCAGTTTATTGTCCGCTTGCCGCGCAGTTTCGCCACTGCTGAAGACTTTCAAGGCTTAGCGCTTGCCCAAAGCAATAACGGCTATCTAGTGCGCTTATCGGATGTCGCCCGGGTGGAAGTAGGCTCTGTGGAAGACCGCTCCGTTTTCCGAGCCAACGGCGTGCCTATGGTGGGGCTGGGGATGATCATGCAGTCCACCGCCAACGTGATTGAGCTTTCTGAGGCGGTTCAAGAAGAGCTTGGGCGGCTACAAGGCACCCTGCCCGAGGGGATGTCGCTCACGCTGAACTATGATGCCTCAGTGTTCGTTTCCGGTGCCATTGAGCAGGTGGTGATGACGCTGTTTATCGCCATGGGGCTCGTCGTGGTGGTGATCTTTCTATTTCTTGGCAATTTCCGCACTACCCTTGTCCCCGCCGTCACGGTGCCGATTGCCGTCATCGGTGCATTTACAGCACTGGCAGCCATGAATTTCTCCATCAACCTGCTCACCCTGCTCGCACTGGTGTTGGCCATCGGGCTGATTGTTGATGATGCCATTGTGGTGCTCGAAAACATCAACCGACGCATGCACGACTACGGTGAAACACCGCTGGTGGCCGCCTTTCGCGGTACGCGGCAAATCGCCTTTGCGGTGATCGCCACCACCCTAGTGTTAGTCGCCGTCTTTGTGCCACTGAGCATGCTGCAAGGCGATATTGGTCGGCTGTTCTCTGAATTCGCCCTGACCATGGCAGCAGCAGTGGTCGTCTCTACCTTGCTCGCATTGACCCTAACGCCAATGATGGCCTCCAAAATACTCAAGCCCGGCATGCACGATAGCCGCATTGGAAAAGGCGTGCAGTGGCTGCTGGATGGCACCAAACGCCGCTACCAGCGAGCCTTAGAAGCCGTACTAACGGCCAAATGGCTGGTCGTGGCCCTGTTTGCCCTACTCATTGCCGGAACGGCGTGGCTCGCCACAGCGCTGCCCAATGAATACACTCCGCAAGAAGATCGCGGTAACTTTATCGTGCTGGTCAACGGCCCGGAAGGAGCCACGTTCGACTACATGATGGACTACATGGATGAGATCGAAGCGCGGCTCACCCCCTTTGTAGAGAGCGGCGAGCTTGAGCGCGTGGTGGTTCGTGCCCCGCGTGGCTTCGGTAATATCGAAAACTTCAACAGCGGCTTTATCATCGTCAATATGGCGGACTGGGGCAGCCGTCGCAGCGCCTGGGAGATCATGGCCGATGTGCGCCAGCAGCTCAGCTCGCTCCCTGGCGTCCAAGCCTTCCCGGTGATGCGCCAGGGCTTTGGTCAGCGCACTCAGAAGCCGGTGCAGTTTGTGTTGGGCGGCGGCACTTACGAAGACCTAGCCCGCTGGCGTGACCGGCTGATTAATCATGTGCGGGAAAACAACCCACGTTTGACGGCCATCGAGAGCAACTACGACGAAACCCAGCCGCAGCTGCGGGTCGATATCGATTACGAGCGTGCCGCCTCGCTAGGTGTGACCGTGACCGAGATTGGCCGCACGCTGGAAGTGCTGCTGGGTGGCCGTAACGTTACCCGCTATGTGGACGACGGCGAAGAGTACGATGTGATTGTGGAAGGCGACCGTAGTCGCCAAAACAGCCCGCGCGCGCTGGATAACATTCAGGTGCGCTCAGCACGCACAGGGGAGCTCATTCCGCTGGCAAGCCTGGTCACGCTGTCTGATTTTGCCGGCGCCAGCACGCTGAACCGCTTTGACCGCGTGCGCGCCATTACCATTGAAGCGAACCTCGCCGATGGCTACCCGCTGGGCGAAGCGCTGGCATACCTGCAAGACACCGCCGATACCATTCTGCCGGAAGAAGTACAAACTAACGTGGCGGGACCATCCCGGGATTTCCAGCAGGCGAGCGGTGCGACGATGTTCCTGCTGGTGCTGGGTGCCGTGGTGGTATTCCTGGTACTGGCCGCCCAGTTCGAAAGCCTCATCCACCCGTTTGTGATTATGCTCACGGTGCCGCTAGCCATGAGCGGAGCGCTGCTTGCACTGCTGCTCAGCGGTCAGTCGCTGAATATATATAGCCAGGTGGGCTTGGTACTGCTGATTGGTTTGGCGGCCAAAAACGGTATTTTGATCGTTGAGTTCGCCAACCAACTACGCGATGAGGGGCAAGCGTTTCGCTCGGCGCTGATTGAAGCCTCGGTGACCCGCCTGCGGCCCATTTTGATGACGGCGGTGACCACCATGGCGGGTGCTATTCCGTTGATCATCTCCAGCGGCCCAGGGGCGGAATCGCGGTTGGTGATTGGCACGGTCATCATGGCCGGTGTTGGGGCGGCAACCGTCTTCACGCTGTTTGTGGTGCCCGTGGCGTACGACCTGCTGGCCCGCCACTCTGGCTCACCTGGAGCAGTGAAGCGCCAGCTCGAAGAGGAGATCGCCAACGCGCCTACGGCTCAACATACGCCGCTTGATACGCCAGAGCGATAACGCATCCCCAAAAACACTAAGGGCGCCAACGAGGCGCCCTTAGTGTTTAAACGTCACAACGGCTGTACTTATTCGCAATCGCCGATACGCTCACCTTCAATCACGGTGTTCATAGTCAGCTCACCCATGGGAGACTGAGTCAGAATATCCACGGTGCCTTCAATCTGCTCGCCCATAAAGCGCATTTCGCCGTCGATGGTCGCTTCGCCACCCTCAGCGCGGCATACCATGCTGTAGGAGAGGCCGTCGGCACTCATATCCTGGTTCAGCAGTTCGCAGCCCTCTTCCTCTTCAATAAAACCAAAATCAGCACCCTCTAGCTCTTCCTGGGTAATGCACTGACGCTCGGTTTCCGTTTGATCGGGAATCTGCATATCGCCGCTGACGCTAGTCACGCTGACAAACTCCCACTCGCCGGGCGTAACATTAGGTGTTTCCGCCTGGGCAACCATCGGGAAGGCCGCTAAGGCCGCAACTGCCATGTACCGTTTCATCATCGCTTTTATCTCGCTAGGTGGTTCGGGAAAACTCGTCATTATCCTACCTGATTCGTTGATCAGGTGCCTGCTTGCAAACAGCACTGCTACACTAAGCTGTCAATGACATTGAGTGTAACGCTGAAAAGGGCAACAACCATGCACGACGACGCACTAATTAATCATGATTTCCACTGCCCTTACTGTGATACGCCACTCACCTTTGTGATCGATACCTCTCAGGGTAGCCACGACACCTGGGAAGATTGCCATCAGTGCTGCGCGCCCATCCAGCTACAGGTCATTGTGTCACCAATGACCGGAGAGCTAGACGCCGTCATCACTGGACGTGACGACGACGTGCTGTAGCGTTGGATTAAAAAGCTTAAACCCCCTCCCCTTGCTGTATCACTGACTGGCGCTTGGCCTCGCTGCGGCGCATGAAGTACCACGCCAGAAGTGTCGCCAACGATACGGTCAGAATAATCAGCGTCGCCAGCGCGTTGATCTTCGGCGACACGCCCATCCGCACCGAGGAAAACACCACCATCGGTAGCGTATTGGCCCCCGGCCCAGAGACAAAGCTGGCAATCACCAAGTCATCCAACGACAGCGTAAAGGCCAGCAGCCAGCCTGCAGCGAGGGCGGGTGCAATGACCGGTAGCGTGACGAAGAAGAAGGTTTTGACCGGCGGAGAGCCTAAATCCATCGCCGCCTCTTCAATAGAGCGGTCCACTTCCCGCAACCTAGCCGCCACCACCACCGCCACGTAGGCGCTACAGAACGTAGTGTGGGCAATCCAAATAGTGGCCATGCCACGGTCGGCGGGCCAGCCGATCAGCTGCGCCATTTGTACAAACAGCAGTAGCAGCGAAAGGCCGGTAATCACTTCCGGCATCACCAGCGGCGCGGTCACCATGCTGGAGAGCGCCGTTTTGCCGCGAAAGTGGCCGTAGCGCGTCATGACGAAGGCAGCGACCGTGCCTAGGCACACCGCCATACTGGCGGCAAAGAAAGCAATCTCCAGGCTGGTCCAAACCGCTGAGAGAATCTGCTGGTCACGGAACAGCTCGCCGTACCACTGGGTGGAAAATCCGGCCCATACCGTCACTAAGCGGGATTCGTTGAACGAATAAACCACCAGCACGACCATGGGCAGATAGAGAAACAGCAAACCCAACACCAGCATCACGGTGGTAAAACTTGGGCGTCGACGCGATCTCATCATTCTTCAAGCTCCCGTGACTGGTAACGGTGAAACCACACAATGGGGACAAGCAACAGCAGCAGCATGACCATGGCGAGCGCTGACGCGACCGGCCAGTCGCGGTTAAGGAAGAACTCTTCCCACAGCACCTTACCAATCATCAAGGTATCGGGGCCGCCCAGTAGCTCAGGAATCACAAACTCCCCAACCGCAGGAATAAACACCAGCATTGAGCCTGCGATAATGCCCCCCATCGAGAGCGGCAGCGTCACCTTTAAAAAGGTATTGAGCTTACGCGACCCAAGATCCGAGGCCGCTTCCAGCAGCGAGTTATCCAAACGCGTCAGGTGGGCATACAACGGCAGTACCATAAACGGTAGGTAGGCGTAGACAATGCCCACAATTACCGAAAACTGGGTATTCATCATCCGCAGCGGTGAATCAATCACCCCCAACCCCATCAATAGGTTATTGATTAGGCCACTATTGCTAAGAATACCCATCCAGGCGTATACCCGAATCAGAAACGAGGTCCACGACGGTAGCATGACCAACAGCAGTAGAATCAGCTGCAAGCGCCCTGGGGCACGGGCCATGGCGTAGGCCATCGGATAGCCAATCAGCAAACACACCACTGTCGCCACAAATGCGGTTTTAATCGACCCCCAGTACGCGGCGACATAGAGCGAATCCGACAACAAAAACAGATAGTTGCCTAGGTTCAAAAAGATGTTCAGCGTTTGATCGGCATACTCTACCAGCGGCCCGTAGGGAGGAATGGCAATGGCCGATTCAGAAAGGCTGATCTTAAGCACCAGCGCAAAGGGCAGTAGGAAAAATAGCGTCAGCCACACCAGCGGGAACGCAATCACGGCGCGTCGGCCTAAATGCAACCGCTTGATAAAGCCTGCAATGCGAGATGGCATCATAATGGGCAATCTCCTGTCAGCCACCTGGACATTAGCGGTTCAGCACGATAGCGCTATGATTTTCCCAATAAACGTACACGCTATCCTCCCAGGTTGGACGGTCGCCGCGCCGCTCGGTGTTGGCCATGCTCACTTTAATCATCTGCCCGGAAGCAGTGCGCACGTAGTAAAGTGAATAGCCGCCCAAGTAGGCGATATCATCCACCTTGCCCGCTTCCCAGTTGTACTCTGATGACGGCTGCTCACGGGTTAGCCAGATTTTCTCGGGGCGCAGCGCCGCCCACACCCGGCGGTCTACTGCCTGGGTGGTAATGCCGTGGTCGATATAGATCGGCCGTGAGAGCGCAGGTGACTCAATGCGGCAGTGGTCAGCGGCGTCCTCAATGATCTCACCCTCAAACAAGTTCACTGTACCGACGAACTCGGCCACCATCCGGCTGGCAGGGCTTTCATAAATATCCACCGGCGAGCCAACCTGCTCAATCCAGCCATCCGCCATGATCGCTACACGGTCGGCCATGGTCATGGCCTCTTCCTGGTCGTGGGTCACCATGATGCAGGTCACACCCACCTGCTCAATGATCTCAACCACTTCCAGCTGCATTTCGGTGCGCAGCTTTTTATCCAGCGCGCCCATGGGCTCATCAAGCAGCAGCAGCTTGGGCCGTTTGGCAAGCGAGCGCGCAAGGCGACCCGCTGGCGCTGACCGCCAGAAAGCTGGTGGGGTTTACGCTTAGCGAAGCGCTCCATATGCACCAGTTTGAGCATCTGGGCAACCCGCGCTTCAATTTCAGCTTTAGGCAGCTTGTCCTGCTTTAATCCAAAGGCAATATTCTGCGCCACGGTCATGTGCGGAAATAGCGCATAGGACTGGAACATCATATTGATGGGCCGCTTGTGTGGCGGCATCTCAGTGATGTTTTCGCCACTCAGCAAAATGCGCCCTTCGCTGGGCGCCTCAAAACCGGCAAGCATGCGCAGTAGGGTAGATTTACCCGAGCCAGACCCACCTAGCAGGGCAAAAATCTCGCCGCGCTTTACCTGCAAATTCACATCATCGACGGCAAGCGCATCATCAAACCGCTTGCTCAAGCGCTTAACCTCTAAAACGATATCCTCGGCAAATCGAGGTGCTTTCCCCTGAGAGCGCACAGGCGGGGGAATGGCAGACGAAGAGGATGAAGAATCGTTCGACAGGGGCGTAGTGACCATTCGCCACTCCCATCAAAAGGCCCGGTTAACCGGGCGATAAAAGACAAACAGCGAGCCGAGCAGCTACCCGGCTCGCCGTCAGGCGATGATTAGAATTAACGGCCAGACTTAACGCGGTTCCAGGTGCGCGTACGGGCACGCAGGATATCCTGGGGTTTTTCTACCTGGACATACAGGTTCTGCATGACCTCGGTTTCCGGGTAGACGGCCGGATCGTTAATCAGCTCATCTGAGAGGTACTCGTTCGCCGCCAGGTTGGGGTTGGCATAGCGCACGTACTCGCTGATCTCAGCAGCAATTTCAGGGTCGAGGATAAAATTAATAAACGCGTGGGCGTTTTCGGGATTCGGAGCATCTGCCGGAATCGCCATCATATCAAACCACAGCGCAGCGCCCTCTTTCGGGATGCTGTAGCCAATGGTGAAATCACGGCCCGCTTCTTCCGCACGCGCGGCAGCCTGGAAGATATCACCAGAGTAGCCTGCCGCCACGCAGATATCACCGTTGGCAAGGTCAGACACATAGCGCGAAGAGTGGAAGTAGGTAATGTTATCGCGCACTTTGGAGATTAGCTCACCGGCAGCCTCAATGTCCTCAACGCTTTCATTGAGCGGATCAAGGCCAAGATAGACCATCGCGGGCGACAGCATTTCATCGCCAGAATCGAGCATCGCAAGGCCACAGCCTGCTTCACTCAGCTGAGTGGTAATTTCCGGGTCAAACAGTAGCGCCCAGCTATTTAACGGTGCGTCGTCACCCAAAATTTCGGTGACGCGCTCAACGTTATAGCCAATGCCGTTGGTGCCCCACATATAAGGAACCGAGTATTCGCTACCCTGATCGATGGTTTCCAGATTAGCCATCAGCTCTGGGTTAAGGTTATCCAAATTGGGCAGCAGCTCATGGTTAAGCGGCTGAAAAACGCCTGCTTTCAACTGGCGGGTGAAGTAGTAGGTCGAAGGCACGACCACATCGTAGCCGGAACGGCCGGAGAGCAGGGCCGCATCAAGAATTTCGTTACTATCGTAAACGTCGTAGGTCACTTCTATACCGGTGCGCTCGGTAAACTTCTCCAGCGTTTCCGGAGCAATATAGTCTGACCAGTTATATACCCGCACTTCATCAGCGTGGGCAGCAGCGGCCGCTACGGCAAAAGAGATGGCCGTAACGGCCCCTGAAAGTTTTTTAATGTTCCCCACTTACCTGCTCCTTATCTCGAAAGTCTACATCACCCAAAAGCCATGTACTGCAACCGGCTGTCGCTGGCTGGCTGGTTAGCCACCGATGCAACTAGCGCCAGCTGAAAACAGCTTAGGCGATTATCGCAACCGTGCGAATTTTGCGGTGCAGTGCCATCTACCGCAAGAGCCACCGAAAAATTCTTGTATTCAGCTCCCTATGCCCCCACTTTCCACCTGCGCGAAAGGTAGCAAGAAAGTTTCATAGCCAACACCTATTGGAAAGATTCAGTTTTCCAATTTTAGCTATTGGTCGCAGTCCGCTACCATGAGCAGCAACTTTTTCTACTGCCACTCACCTATTATGGAGACGTTCTGAATGTCTTTGATTAACACTGAAGTAAAACCGTTTAAAGCCACAGCTTACCTGAACGGCGAATTTATCGATGTCACTGAAGCGGACCTGAAAGGTCAGTGGTCCATTTTCTTCTTCTACCCCGCCGACTTCACCTTCGTTTGCCCGACTGAGCTGGGCGACCTGGCTGACAACTACGAAGCCTTCAAGAAGCTGGGCGTTGAAATTTACAGCGTATCTACCGACACCCACTTTACTCACAAAGCATGGCACGACAGCTCTGAAACCATCGGCAAGCTGCAGTACCCGATGATTGCTGACCCGACCCTGCAAATTTCTCGCAACTTCGAAGTGCTGATCGAAGAAGCCGGTCTGGCCGAGCGCGGTACTTTCGTCGTTGACCCGGATGGTAAAATCCAGATTGTCGAAATCAACGCTGGCAATATCGGCCGTAACGCTGAAGAGCTGCTGCGTAAAGTGAAAGCTGCTCAGTACGTTCGTGCAAACCCGAACGAAGTATGCCCGGCTAAATGGAAAGAAGGCGAAGAGACACTTGCTCCGTCTCTGGACCTCGTAGGCAAAATCTAAATTGCCTACCGCTGCCGCTTAGGGTTCGAATCACATTAAGTTGAACCCCTACAGGCAGCGCAACACCCGGGCACTTGGCCCGGGTGTTTCGTTTAAGCACCCGTGTAACCGCACCCCCTGTTTTCCCTAGCGCTTTTACCGACTGCCCTACTGATCCGGCAGCGGGCGTTTTAGGTTGAGAACAACTTACTGCTGACTGCGAGGAAGCCACTGTCATGCTGGACGCCAATTTAAAGAATCAGTTGAAAGCGTATCTGGAAAAAGTGACTCAGCCCTTCGAGATCGTTGCGTCCCTCGATGACGGTGCCAAGTCACGCGAGCTGCTGGGCCTGTTGGAAGATATCAGCAGCCTCACCGATAAAATTACCCTGCATACCGACGGGCAAGATAGCCGTACCCCGTCGTTTGCGATTAACCGCCCCGGCGAAGAGACCGGCGTGGTGTTTGCAGGCATCCCCATGGGCCACGAGTTCACCTCGCTGGTACTGGCACTGCTGCAAGTCGGTGGTCACCCACCAAAGACCTCTCAAGAGCTGTTAGATCAAATCAAGGATCTCGACGGCGAGATGCTGTTTGAGACCTACTACTCGCTCTCCTGCCAGAACTGCCCGGATGTAGTTCAGGCGCTGAACCTGATGGCGATCTTCAACCCGAACGTGCGTCATGTCGCTATCGACGGTGCGCTGTTCCAGGATGAAGTCGAATCGCGCGAAATCATGTCCGTGCCCAGCATCTACTTAAACGGCAAGCCGTTTGACCAGGGCCGCATGACCCTTGAGCAGATTCTGGCCAAAGTGGACACTGGCGCTGCCGAGCGTGAAGCCAAGAAGCTGAGTGAAAAAGCTGCCTTCGATACGCTGGTGATTGGCGGCGGCCCAGCAGGTGCAGCGGCAGCCATCTACTCCGCACGTAAAGGCATTAACACCGGTGTTGCCGCCGAGCGCTTTGGTGGCCAGGTATCCGACACCATGGGTATTGAGAACTTTATCTCTGTTACCCACACCGAAGGCCCCAAGCTGGTCAGCGCACTTGAAGAGCACGTTAAAGAGTACGAAGTCGA
The DNA here is from genome assembly GCF_001596805.1 of Halomonas sp. KX33721. Classification (NCBI taxonomy): domain Bacteria; kingdom Pseudomonadati; phylum Pseudomonadota; class Gammaproteobacteria; order Oceanospirillales; family Halomonadaceae; genus Halomonas; species Halomonas sp. KX33721. Next base: position 41,847 of record NZ_LVIA01000019.1, read on the forward strand.
CGTGATGAATCTGCAACGTGCTACGTCGTTCAAAGCAGCAGAAGCCGAAGGCGGCCTGCATGAGGTCACGTTTGAGTCTGGCGCGAAGCTGAAGAGCAAAACTCTGGTACTGGCCACTGGTGCCCGCTGGCGTGAAATGAACGTGCCCGGCGAGCAAGAGTACCGCAACAAAGGTGTTGCCTACTGCCCCCACTGCGACGGCCCGCTGTTCAAAGGCAAGCGTGTCGCGGTGATTGGTGGCGGTAACTCCGGCGTTGAAGCCGCTATCGACTTGGCTGGCATCGTCGGCCACGTAACGCTGGTTGAGTTTATGGGTGAAATGCGCGCCGACGCGGTACTGCAGAAGAAGCTGAAGAGCCTGCCTAACGTCGACATCGTGCTAAATGCCCAAACCACCGAAGTGACCGGCGACGGCAGCCGCGTTAACGGCCTGACTTACAAAGACCGCAACACCGATGAAGTGAAGAGCATCGCGTTGGAAGGCATCTTTGTACAGATTGGCCTGGTGCCTAACACCGAGTGGCTGAAAGGCTCGCCAATTGAAATGTCACCCCGTGGCGAGATCATCGTCGATGCCCACGGTATGACCTCGGTGCCCGGTGTGTTCGCCGCTGGCGATGTTACCACCGTGCCCTACAAGCAGATCATTATTGCGATGGGTGAAGGTGCCAAAGCGTCACTGGGTGCCTTCGATTATCTGATTCGTAACTAATCTGCTAGATGACTGGCTGATAGGGCGGCAGCGCCGCCCTACTGAGTTCGTTCCCTTTGACGTGAAGACCGTGACGTCGCGCCCGCCTCCCTGCGGGCTTTTTTTTTATGCGCGGGCGCTACACACCGGGCAAGCCGGATCTCTAGGCACTTGAAAATGGCGCCACTGGCCGCTTAAGCCATCAAACGTAGATAACCCCTGATGCGCACTCCCTGCACCGCTTAGCAGCTTAAATGCCTCTACCGCCTGGAAGCAGCCAATTAGCCCCACTAGCGGGGCCATGACACCGCTCTCTGCACAGCTCAGTGCCTCATCCTCACTATCCCCTGGCGGGTATAAACAGGCGTAGCAGGGGCACGCATCATCACGCGGGTCAAACAACGCCAACTGGCCCGAAAAACGAATCGCCGCGCCGGAAATCAGCGGTACGCCTGCCTGTTGGGAGGCGGCATTGATGGCATAGCGGCTGGAAAAACGGTCGGTGCAGTCCAGCACTACATCAGCCGAGGCCACCAGGGCGGTGAGCGCTTCGCCTTCTACATGCTGCTCAAGGGCCACAACGTGGCACTCTGGGTTAAGCGCCTGCATGCTCTCCTTCGCGGAGCGCGCTTTGTTCACCCCCAGGCTGGCCTGCTGATGGGCAATTTGGCGCTGCAGGTTGGAAAGCTCCACATGGTCGGCATCAGCGATAGTGATGGTGCCTACACCCGCCGCCGCCAAATAGAGCGCCACCGGCGAGCCAAGCCCGCCGGCACCGATAATCAGCGCATGGGCAGCGTGCAAGCGCTCCTGCCCTTCAATGTCCACCTCAGGCAGCATGATTTGGCGGCTATAGCGCAGCAGCGCCTGATCGTTCATCATCGCGTTACTTATCCTCAAATTCCTCAAAGTCGGGGATGTGCAGGCTGAAGCTCTCCTTCACCTCCTCCATCACTACGTAGCTTTTCGACTCTTTCACCCCTGGCAGGGTTAAGACCACATCCCCCAATAGTTGGCGATAAGCGGCCATTTCCGGGATGCGGCATTTCAGGATGTAGTCGAACTGCCCGGACACCAGGTGGCACTCCTGAATCTGCGGCAGCTTCTCCACCGCGCGCCGAAATTCATCGAATACCGCAGGCGACTGGGTCTCCAGGCTGATCTCGACGAACACCAGCAGGTCCGCCTTCAGGGCGCGAGGGTCCAGAATGGCCTGGTAGCCACGAATGATACCGGCACGCTCCAGGCGCTTGACCCGCTCCAGACAAGGGGTTGTGGATAACCCAACTTCTGCGGCGAGATCCACGTAGGAAATACGCGCATTTTCCTGCAAACAGCGAAGGATCTTGAGGTCGATACGGTCCAGCGTTCTATTTTTTGGTTTCATGGCAGGATCCAATACTGATGAATCAGGCAGTTATTCGAGGTGCCCTAGGGTAACCCGTTCATGGCCGCCTATGTCTTGTACGCTTTCAACGCTTTGATAGCCCGCCAGCTTTAGCGCTTGGCGCACGCCAGGAGCCTGCCGATAACCGTGCTCCAGCGCCAGCCAGCCGCCGGGCGAGAGAAATGCCTGCGCGGTGGTAATCAAGTGCAGCAGATCCGCCATACCGTCGGCCTCGGCCACCAGCGCCGAGCGTGGCTCAAAGCGCACATCGCCTTGGCCCAAATGCGGGTCATCGGCGGCAATATAGGGCGGATTACTAACAATAATCTCAAATGTTGAACCAGGTGAAGACGCACTAGGAGAAGAAAGCGTGAAAGCGCTGAACCAATCGCTGACCAGGAACGTAGCGTTAGTGATATTAAGTGTACGGGCATTGTCAACCGCCAGCGCCACCGCCTCTGGGCGAACATCCACCCCGACCACCTGCCAATCCGGCTTTTCACTGGCAAAGGCCAGCGCGATAGCCCCGGTGCCCGTACCCAGGTCAAGCAGCCTGCCGGTTGGCGTGCCTGCACGCGCTAATGCGGCCTCTACTAGGGTTTCGGTATCGGGTCGAGGAATCAGCGTGGTAGACGAGGTAGCCAACGGCAGCCCCCAAAACTCACGCTCTCCGGTTAAATAGGCCACCGGCTGGCCCTGGGCGCGGGCGGCAATTAGCGCGTCAAAGCGGGCATGCTCCCAAGTCGGGCATTCGCTATCGCCCCAGGTATAGAGCCATGTGCGGCTGCGGCCAGTAGCGAACTCCATCAGCACCTCGGCATCTACGCGAGGCGACGGCGAGCCTGCCAGCTGCAGCCGCTGGGCAGCGCTCTTCAGCAAAGCGTCGAACGTCATTAAGCGTCCTGCAGCGCCGAAAGCTGTTCCGCTTGGTACTCATGAATCAGCGGCTCGATCACGTCGTCCAACTGCTCGCCGCTCACTACTTCGGTCAGCTTATACAGCGTCAGGTTAATGCGGTGATCGGTAATGCGCCCCTGAGGGAAGTTGTAAGTGCGGATACGCTCACTGCGGTCACCAGACCCTACCAGCGAGCGGCGGGCATCGGCCTGCTCCTGGCGCTGGGAATCCACCGCGTTACGCTTGAGCTTGGCGGCAAGCAGCGACATCGCTTTGGCGCGGTTCTTATGCTGGCTACGCTCTTCCTGACACTCCACTACCACGCCGGTAGGCAGGTGGGTAATACGGATCGCGGAATCTGTGGTGTTAACGTGCTGACCACCGGCACCGCTTGAACGGTAGGTATCAACCCGCAAATCCGCAGGGTTAATATCAATATCCCCCACCTCATCCACTTCAGGCATCACCGCAACGGTACAAGCGGAGGTGTGGATTCGGCCCTGGGATTCGGTCGCCGGTACGCGCTGCACCCGATGAGCGCCAGACTCGAACTTAAGGCGGGCATAGACGCCGTCGCCCTTAACTCGGGAAATGACTTCTTTATAACCGCCCTGCTCGCCGTGGCTAGCGCTAACAATTTCTACGCGCCAGCCGCGCTTTTCCGCATAGCGGGAGTACATGCGGAAGAGATCACCCGCAAAGATGGCCGCTTCATCACCACCCGTGCCCGCGCGCACTTCCAAAAAGACACCGCGACCGTCGTCCGGGTCTTTCGGAATCAGCAGGCGCTTGAGCTCAACGTCGAGCGCTTCCAACTGCTCGCGGCCGTCGAGAATTTCCATCTCCGCCAGCTCGCGCATCTCCGGGTCACTGTCGCGGCTTAGCTGCTCGGCTTCGGCAATGCTGTTTTCCACCTCAAGGTAGCGCTTCCAAGCGGCGACCAGTTCTTCCAGCTCCGAGTACTCGCGAGAGTAGTCGCGGAAGCGCTGCTGGTCGTTGATCACCTCAGGATCTGACAGCAGCATGGCCAGCTCTTCAAACCGGTCGGAGAAGCTGTCTAAACGTTGGCGCAAAGTCTCTTTCATGCGGGCGTATCATCCTTCTGGCGTTTTGCCGGGGGCGCAGGCTGCTCAAAGGCGGGCTTCGGTGGCAGCAACAGGCGCGGTGCGGCGCTAAGCAAATCGTGGTTTTCCTGAGAGGCCGCTTCGCGAATGGTGAGCGTTGGCTGATGCATTAGGCGGCTGGCCAGCTGATGCGCTAGGCGCTCAACCACTTTGGCCGGGTCTTCGCCTTTTGCCAAACGCTCAAGCGCCTGATCCCGCGCCTGATCGCGCAGCGCCTCACCGTGGCGGCGATAGTCGCGAATCACCTCACCGCCATTACGAATACGCCGCTCATGCTGCCAGCTACCTACGCCGTGCTCAATGAGCGACTCGGCCTGGTCGGCTGCCACTTGGCGATGGCGACGATTCTCTTCGATCACCTCTTCCAGGTCATCGACGGTATACAGGAACACATCCGCCAGCTCACCCACTTCTGGCTCGATATCCCGGGGTACGGCGATATCGACCATAAACACGGGGCGATGGCGACGCTTCTTCAGCGCCCGTTCGACCATCCCTTTGCCCAATATAGGCAGCGGAGATGCGGTAGAGGAGATAACAATATCGGCATACTCTAAGGCATCAGGAATCTCCGGCAGCGTAATCGCCGTACCGCCCAGCGACGATGAAACCTGCTCGGCCCGCTCCCGGGTACGATTCGCCACGGTGAGCTGACGGACACCAGCTTCATGAAGATGGCGCGCCACTAGCTCGATGGTCTCACCTGCGCCAATCAGTAACGCGTTGGCGCGGCTGAAATCATCGAAAATGCGGCTGGCCATGCTGACGGCAGCATAGGCAACGGACACCGGATTTTTACCGATGCCGGTTTCGGTGCGTACCTGCTTAGCCACGGCGAAGGTGTGCTGAAAAAGACGCTCCAGCTCGCCACCCAGGCCCTTGGCCTGACGCGCTTGCTGATAAGCATCTTTTAACTGGCCCAGTATTTGCGGCTCACCCAACACCATGGAGTCCAACCCCACGGCCACGCGCATCAAATGACGAGCAGCGTCGTTGTCGTGGTAGTGGTAGGCGCAGCGGGCGAGCTCTTCAACGCGTAAATTATGAAAACGACCCAGCCAGTCCAGCACAGTCTGCTCACCGGCGGCATCCGTCACACAGTAGAGTTCCGTGCGATTACACGTCGAAAGCACCGCCGCTTCGCTAATGTGTGGCAGGCTACGCAGTTCAGCCAACGCGCTTTCCAGCTGCGTCGGCGTAAAGGCCACCTGCTCACGCACAGCCACGGTGGCAGTACGATGATTGATTCCCAGGGCAAGAAGCGTCATGGGTTATGCGTCTTCGCTAGTGGATCGGTCGTCACGTCACTGTCGGTCATGGTTTCTTGGCTTGTTAATACAAGTCTAAGAGAGCAGCTCATCAAGTGAATTGCGCTGACTCGGCTCTTTTTCAAGGTGGGACATTCTATCACAGCCGAGCATCTTCTGGCGCACACCACTTTGCCGCAGGCAACCAAGCCGCTATGCTGAACACTCGGCCACTTGATCGAGATACGCATGCCCCATCGCGCAACACTACTGGGTATTCCCTGTTCGTTTTCGGGTTTTCCACTTTTGCCCTTGGCCGCCACGCTGATACTGAGCGGCTGCCAGCTGTCACCCTCTCTTTTTGACGGTGAAACCAACGCTCATGTTGAAGACCCAATGGTGACGGCACCGCCTATTACCAGCGGGCTGGATGCCGCTGGGTTACGTACCCTGCTAACCGCAGAGCTGGCCGGACAACGCGGCGATTACCGCTATGCGGGCCAGGGATATCTTGAGGCCGCCCAGCGCTACACGTCACCAGGGCTGGCCGAACGGGCCACGTTCGCCGCACGCTTTGGTAATGATGCCGCACTAATGGAAGCCGCCGCGCTGCGCTGGCGTGAATTAGACCCTCGGGCAGAAACACCCAACCGCCTGCTTGCCTCACTATCACTCCAACGGGGCGACTGGCTGGATAGCCTAGAGCAGCGGCTAGCCATTGCTGAATCAGGCGGCAATGGTGAAATTGCCCCCTTCGCTGAAATCGCCGTCGCCGAAGAGGCACCGCTTAACCTGTTAGCACAGCAGCTACGCAGCTATCTTTCACAGCCGGAGGTTTCCCAGCGCGAGTTTCACAGCGATGTGCTGCTGGGTACCGCCCTGATCGAAGCTGCCCTGGGAGAAACGCAAACCGCCCAGCGCTATTTAGATGAAGTAGAACAGCAAGAGCCAGAGTCAGCCGCCCTGTGGCTAGCTAAAGCACGCCTTGCGCTGGAAACTGGCGACCACCGCGGCGCACAGCAGGCAGCCCAGCAAGGCCTTAGCCTAGCGCCTGACGACGTGCGCTTTATCTTAATGCTGGCCCAAGCAGAAATACGCCTCAACAACATTACCGCCGCCGAAGTGCAAACCAATGCTCTATTAGAGAGCCACGGTGGCAACCAGGATTTACGCATTGCCTTGGCGCAGCTCTATTTAGAAGAAGGGCACAGCGAGCCTGCCTACCGGCTGCTGCAGCCGCTCATTAGTCAAGAGAACATACCCAACATTGCCTACTTCTTATTAGGTGCTATTGCCCAATCCCAAGGAGAGGTCGACAACGCCCTCCTCTACTACCGCCAAGTGTATGAAGGTGATGAATTTTTAGCCGCCAGGTCGGCGGCGGCTCGCATGCTCATTGAGGATGATCGTTTACTCGACGCCCGCGCTTTTCTACGCATTGAGCGCATGCGCCACGACGCCTATTTCGGTGACCTAGTAAGGTTAGAAGTGCAACTGCTGGACGAGTTGTCGCTTCAAGAAGATGCCACCGCCCTGCTGGATCGGGAAATTACCCGCACCCCAGATGACACTAGCCTGCTGTACCTTCGCGCCATGCGCGCCTGGGAGATGGGCGACTTAACAGGCATGGAGCGGGACTTACGGCAAATCTTACGCACCGAGCCCAACAATGCTGACGCGCTAAATGCCCTAGGTTACACGCTCGCTGACCTTAACTTACCCGGAAGACTAGAAGAAGCTCGTGAGCTTATTGAGCGTGCCTACGAAGCGGACCCAGATAACCCGGCGGTATTAGACAGCATGGGCTGGGTGTATTTCCGCCTCGGCAAACCCGACGATGCGCTGGCATGGCTAGAAAGCGCCTACGCGCAGATGCCCGACCAAGAAATTGCCGCGCACTTAGCCGAGGTGCTTCATTCACTAGGACGCAGTGACGAAGCGCGCCTGCTGATTGCACGCATTCTGCAACGAACCACTTACCATCCTCACATTGATGATTTACTTGAGCGTTACCCTGAACTTACGCCACCCAGCGCGCCCTAAGGCTTACTTCTTTACCGTTGCTAGTTTTTACCCTTAATAGACAGCACTGACATGGAGCCAGTTATGTTGACTTCTTTTTTGAACAGCGCGCCAGTGAGCACCCCTTCCGCATCACTCTATCGTTCTTCCCGCCTATGGGTGGCCGCCCTGGCGGTGGCTGCCCTTACCGGGTGTGCCAGCCAAGCGCCGACGGATGAAGGCGGCCGCCAAGCCGGCCAGTGGGAGCGCCAACAGGCAGATGTGGAAGCGTTCGAGAGCTGGACCCTGGTCGGCAAAGCGGGCCTACGCACTCCAGAAGAGAACACCAGCGCCAACCTGGACTGGAACCAAACCCCCTACTACTTCCGCATGCTGATTAGCGGCCCCTTTGGCGGTGGTCGCAGCGTACTGGAAGGCCGCGAGGGTCGCTTCTCACTGACCACCAGTGAAGGCCGTTTTGAAGCAGAAACCCCGGAAGCCTTAATGGAAGAGCAGCTTGGCTGGTCGTTGCCAGTGCGCGCCATGCCTGACTGGGTGCGCGGCCTGCCCGGCGACCACGCCAGCTACCAGCTCGAAACTGACGAACTCGGCTTCCCGAGCCACCTTCAACAAGACGGCTGGGAAATTGACTACCGTGACTGGGAGCAGGCTGAAGGTATGTGGCTACCGCGCCGCTTGGTCATGAACTACGGCGATGTACGCATTACCCTGGTAGTTAATCAGTGGCAGGCCTCCGAATAGAGCGCTCGGGCTGGCAAGCGCCGGCCCTCTTTCATACGTTTACATACGTTTAGCCAATAGAGAACCGGCATGCCCGCAACACCCCGCCCACTCACTCTACCCGCCCCAGCCAAGTTAAACCGCATGCTGCATATTGTGGGCCGCCGTCAAGACGGCTACCACGAACTGCAGACGCTGTTTCAGATTATCGACCTCTGCGATTATCTAAGCTTCAACCTGCGCCAAGACGGCGTTATCGAACTGACCACATCGATGGATGGCGTAGCGCACGATGACAACCTTATTGTGCGTGCAGCAAAGCGGTTGCAGCAGGCCAGCGGCACCCACCTTGGTGCTTCTATATCAATTGAGAAGCACCTGCCCATGGGCGGCGGCCTGGGTGGCGGCAGCTCCAACGCGGCAACCGTACTTAAAGGACTCAATCAGCTCTGGCAGCTTGGGCTCAGCGATGCCACCCTAGCAGAGCTGGGCTTAGCGCTAGGTGCCGATGTACCCGTCTTCGTTTTAGGCAAAAGCGCCTGGGCCGAAGGCGTGGGCGAGAAATTAACACCCGCGACCCTCGACACCCCGTGGTTTGTGGTCATCCACCCAGGCATTAGCGTCTCAACCCCCGCAATCTTCCAAGACCCGGAATTGACACGCGACAGCCTCCCCATTACTATGGCGCGCGCACTGCAGGGGGGAGTGGCCGAGTGGCGTAATGACTGCGAAGCTACCGTCAAAAAACGCTACCCGCGTATCGCGGAAGCACTTGACTGGCTCGCGCAGCACGCACCTAGTCGGCTGACGGGCACTGGCGCCTGTTTGTTTGCAGCTTTTGAGTCACAAGAGGCTGCGCAAACGGTGGCTGAACTGGCTAATCAGCGCTGGCAAGCATGGGTCGCGCGCGGACTTAACACCTCTCCCCTACAAGATGCTCTGGGCTGCTGAAAGCGCCCGGTCATCGCATTAGGTTATTGCTGGGGTATCGCCAAGTGGTAAGGCACCGGTTTTTGGTATCGGCATTCCCAGGTTCGAATCCTGGTACCCCAGCCAATTCTAATGTTGATCTGCGTTTTCTCCCCTGATCCCCAACACTGCAAAGGTGGCTGCGCGTGTCAAAATTGATGGTTTTCACCGGGAACGCCAATCCCGAACTCGCTCAAAAGATTGCCGAGAGCTTAGACAGCCGTATGGGTAACGCCACGGTGGGTCAATTTAGCGACGGCGAAATCGCGGTCGAGATCAATGAGAACGTGCGTGGTAAGGATGTCTTCATCCTGCAATCCACCTGTGCCCCGACGAACGACAACCTGATGGAACTGATCCTGATGGTCGACGCTCTGCGTCGCGCCTCGGCTGCCCGTATTACGGCAGTGGTTCCCTACTTTGGTTATGCCCGCCAGGACCGTCGTGTACGCTCCGCCCGCGTTCCCATCTCAGCAAAAGTTGTGGCGGATATGATGGTGAAAGCAGGCGTTGATCGCGTAATGACCATGGACCTGCACGCCGACCAAATTCAAGGTTTCTTCGACGTACCGGTTGATAACGTGTACGGCTCACCGATCCTGCTGGACGACATCGAGCGTCAAAACTACGACGATCTCGTGGTTGTTTCCCCCGATGTTGGCGGCGTTGTGCGTGCCCGTGCCATCGCCAAACAGCTGAATGCTGATTTGGCTATCATTGACAAGCGTCGCCCCCAGGCTAACCAAGCCCAGGTGATGCACATTATCGGTGAAATCGAAGGCCGCACTTGTGTGGTCGTCGATGACATGATCGATACCGCTGGCACACTGTGTAAAGCTGGTGAAGCGCTGAAAGACCACGGCGCTGCGCGCGTCGTCGCGTATGCTACGCATCCGATTTTGTCCGGCCCTGCGGTCGACAACATCACCAACTCTGTACTGGACGAGGTTGTCGTGACCGACACCATTCCGCTCGCCGACCATGCGCGTCGTAGCGGAAAGATTCGCCAGTTGAGCGTTGCTGGCTTGATTGCGGAAGCGATTCGCCGCGTCAGCAACGAAGAATCCGTCAGCGCGATGTTCCACTAACGCCTGACGTTATAAGCCCCCAACTGGGGCCCTGGAAACGTCGTCGTCTGGTCGCGGACGGCGGCATTTCCTTACTTAAACCAAGAGGCAAATTCCATGTCTGATTTTATCCTGCAAGCCAGCGTTCGTAACGACCTGGGGAAAGGTGCGAGCCGCCGCCTGCGTCGTGCGAACCAACAAGTACCGGCCGTTGTATACGGCGGTGAGAAAGGTGCTCAGTCTATCTCTGTAGAAAAAACTGCTTTCTACAAAGCGATTGAAGACGAGGCCTTCTTCTCCTCTGTCATCAAACTGGTGATCGACGGTAAAGAAGAGCAAGTGGTTGTTCGTGACCTGCAGCGTCACCCGTTCAAGCCACTGCTGACCCACGCTGACTTCCTGCGTGTTGATGCTACTCACGAAATCACCATGAACGTGCCGCTGCACGTGGTGAACGAAGAGAAGTGTGTAGGTATCAAAGACCAAGGCGGCGAACTGCACGTCCTGGCTAACGAAGTCGCCATCAGCTGCTTGCCGAAAGACCTTCCGGACTTCCTGGAAGTGGATATCAGCAACGTTGAGCTGGGTACTACCCTGCACCTGTCTGACCTGACCCTGCCGGCTGGCGTCACTTCTGTTGACCTGTCCCACGGTGAAGAGCACGACAACGCCATTCTGAGCATCACCAAAGTGAAAGTACGTGGCGGTGACGAAGAAGAAGGCGAAGGCGACGCAGAAGCCAGCGCCGAGTAAGCCTTGCTAAAGGTGCTGCCAGCGTATGCTGACCAGTGCCGCCTGGGCCATGCCCGCATGGCCCAAGGATGTTAAAATCAAGCGCTTCGGCGCTTGATTTTTTTTTTGCAGCGTGGCGCTACCCTGCTTATCTGCAAAGCAGCTGCCAGTGAGTCAACTGATATATCTTCCAGAACCGTTGGAGGTGGGAAAATGAGCCAGGTAACGGCCATTATAGGACTGGGCAACCCAGGCGCAGAATACGACGCCACCCGCCATAATGCGGGCTTTTGGCTAGTGGACGCCATTGCACGCAGCGCCCACACCGAACTGCGTCCTGAGAAAAAGTTTTTAGGGTTATACGCCAAAGCCCGCGTGGGTGACCATGAGCTGCACCTGCTCAACCCCACCACCTTTATGAACCGCAGCGGTGCGGCTGTGGCAGCGCTAACCCAGTTTTTTAAGCTTACCCCAGACAACCTACTGGTCGCTCACGATGAGCTTGACCTCCCCCCTGGGCAGTCACGCTATAAAACCGGCGGCGGGCACGGCGGCCACAACGGGCTGCGGGATATTATCAGCGCCCTTGGCAACCAAAATCAGTTTCATCGGCTGCGGATTGGCATCGGCCATCCCGGCGAGGCGCGCCAAGTAGTGAACTATGTACTAGGCCGCCCTGGCAAAGCCGAACAAGAAGCCATTGAGCGCTCATTGGATGAGTGCCTAGCCACGCTTCCGCTTGCGCTTTCCGGCGACTGGGCTAAAGCCATGAACCGCCTACATAGCGTAAAATAGCAGCACGTTTTCAGCACACATTCTCTACGCGTTACGCACGCGCTTTTTTCACACTTGGCAGGCGCTTTATTGGTAGCGCCGCCCTAGCGGCCAGGAAGTTACTTATGGGCTTTAACTGCGGTATTGTCGGCCTACCCAACGTAGGCAAATCCACGCTGTTCAATGCGTTGACGAAGTCAGGGATTGATGCAGAGAACTTCCCGTTCTGCACCATCGAACCCAACGTTGGCATCGTCCCGATGCCAGACCCACGCCTGGATGCGCTAGCGGCCATCGTAAAGCCTGAGAAAGTGCTGCCCACCACCATGGAGTTTGTGGATATCGCAGGCCTCGTGGCGGGTGCCTCCAAAGGTGAAGGCCTGGGTAATAAGTTCCTGGCCAACATTCGTGAAACCCAAGCCATTGCCCACGTGGTGCGCTGCTTCGATAACGACAACGTGATCCACGTCGCCAACCAAGTAGATCCCCGCGCCGACATCGAGACCATCAATCTTGAGCTCGCCTTGGCCGACCTAGACACCGTCGAGAAAGCCAGCCAGCGCCTACTGCGCTCGGTAAAAGGAGGTGATAAAGACGCCATTGCCACCAAAGCCGTGCTGGACAAAATCCTGCCGCATCTTGCCGAAGGCCAGCCGCTGCGCAGCTTTGGCCTGGATGACGACGAAAAACGTCAGGTAAAAAGCTTTGGCTTTTTGACCCTCAAGCCCACTATGTACATTGCTAACGTCAATGAAGATGGCTTTGAGAACAACCCCTACCTGGATATCGTCAAAGAGATCGCCGCCGAAGAAGGTGCAGTCGTCGTACCGGTGTGCAACCAGTTAGAAGCCGAAATTGCCGAACTCGAAGATGAAGAGCGCAGCATGTTCCTCTCCGAAATGGGCATGGAAGAGCCGGGCTTAGACCGCGTAATTCGCGCGGGCTACGCCCTGCTGGGCCTGCAAACCTACTTCACCGCAGGCGTGAAAGAAGTACGCGCCTGGACAGTAAGACAAGGCGCAAGCGCACCCGAGGCCGCCGGTGTGATTCACACCGATTTCCAAAAAGGCTTTATCCGCGCTGAAGTCATCGCCTATGACGACTACGTCACGCTGGGCGGCGAACAAGGTGCCAAAGATAACGGCAAATGGCGCTTGGAAGGTAAAGACTACATCGTCAAAGATGGTGACGTGATCCACTTCCGCTTCAATGTATAAGCGAGAAAAGAAACAAATGCTTGACGGGCGGCATACCTCTGGGTAATATTCGCCCCCGTTGAACGGCTACGTAGCTCAGCTGGTTAGAGCACATCACTCATAATGATGGGGTCCCCTGTTCAAATCAGGGCGTAGCCACCAACACCGAATACTGCTAGCAATAGCAGAAGCCCGCTGACTCAGTCAGCGGGCTTTTTCGTTTCTAGACTTTTCTTGGTTAGCTCAGGAGAGCGTCGGGCGGTTCAGGAACACCGTCAGCGCCCGCGTCAGGTAATCCACATCTCGCGTACCGGACGTTTCACGAATCGAGTGCATCGCCCACTGGGGCAACCCGACGTCGATGGTCGGCACGCCCACTTCCGTGGCGGTAATCGGCCCTATGGTGCTGCCACAGCCCATATCCGCCCGTGTGACGAACGACTGTACGGGCACATCTGCTTCGCGACACACGTCCCGGAACAGCGCGCCGGTGACGCTATTGGTCGCGTAGCGCTGGCTAGCATTGACCTTGATCACCGGGCCGCCGTTAATGGCCGGGCCATGGCGCTCATCGTGCTTATCACGGAAGTTCGGGTGCAGCGCGTGGGCGTTATCACAGGAGATCATCAGCGACGATTGAATCAGCTGGATCAACGACTCCTCGCTGCCACCGCCCACCTGGGCATTCAAGCGTTTCAGCACGTCGCTCAAGAACGGCCCCTGGGCACCGCACGCGCTGGCACTGCCCACCTCCTCATGGTCATTCGCCACCAGCAGTGCGCCCTGGCTACCATCGCTTTCCAGCAGCGCTTCCAGGCCCACGAAGCACGACAGCAGGTTATCCAGCCGCGCGCTGGCCAGCAGCTCCTTGCGCAGCCCGACCAGTGATGGCGGCTGAACGTCGTAAAAACCCAACTCGAAATCCACCACCTCGACCGCGCGTAGGCCATGCTGCTCTTCCAACCACTGCCCCAGCAGTTCGTGCAGCTTGGCGGTATCGCTCTGCATCAGCACCGGCGCCATCTGTGTTTGCGGATTGATCGAGCGCCCCGCATTTACATCGCGGTCCATATGGATCGCCAAGCTCGGAATCATCGCAATCGGACGCGCCACGTTGAGCAGCACGCTCTCCAAGCGACCATCGGCATGGCGCACGTGAACGCGGCCCGCCAAGCCCAAATCTCGGTCAAACCAGGGGGCCAACAGCACGCCGCCGTAAACCTGCACGCCCAACTGCAGCCAACCTGCTGAATATTGGGTGGCGTTGGGCTTCAAGCGTAGCCCTGGGCTATCGGTATGAGCACCCAGCATGCGCAGGCTGGTTAACTTACCAGCGGGCAGCTGAAAAGCGATCACCGACGAATCGTTACGCGTCACGTAGTAGCGCTTTCCCGGCACCAACTGCCAGTTCGCGGTCTCTTCCAGGCGCGTAAAGCCCGCCTGCTCCAAACGCTCAGCCATGCTCTGGGTGGCATGCCACGGCGTGGGCGACTGCTGCAAAAAATCGCACAGCCGCGTTAAACGTTCCGCGTTGAAAGCCTCGGACATGGAATTCCTCATAACAGTAATGATTGAGTCTCACAGGGGAAATGACCTGCTACAATGCTCCCCTCGGCCTACGCAACTCATAGGCTGACTGCGGGTCTAGGGAAGAATGAGTGTACACAAATCCGGGAGAGCTTGACTGATGAGCTTGTTTGCAACGCTTTCGCGCTCGGTCGCCCTTGCCGTAATGCTGGTGATCACCAGCCCGGCAGCGCTGGCGCAACTTGCGCCGACCGACGAACAACGCCAAGCGGCGGTGGAAATTGCGGAAGCCCTCCGCTATGGCCATTATGCCGATATTGATTTCGACGAACAGTGGTCACAGGAAGCTTTCCAGCGCTATCTGGACATTCTTGATGGTCAGCGCAGCTACTTACTGAACCGTGACATCGAACCCTATCGCCACCTCGAAGACGACATGGCCGACGCGCTGTTCGACGGCGACCTAGACGATGCGTTTGCGCTTTACAACCGTCTCAGCGAGCGGCACACCAACCGCTTGGAATGGCTGCTTGCCGAATTGGACGACGGTTTATCGTTGGAGTTCGATAGCAACGAACGCTTGGAAGTCAACCGCGAAGACGCTCCCTGGGCCAGCCGCGAAAGCGAGCTGGATGAGCTATGGCGCAAACGGCTGAAAAACGACGCCCTGACCCTCGCCCTCACCGACCAAGACGCAGAGCAGATCGAAGACAACCTGCGCCAACGTTATGAAGGCCAACTCTCGCGCTTACGCCAAGCGGAGTCGGAAGATGTCTTCGGTCTGCTGATGGCGGCCGTCTCGGGCACCATCGACCCCCACACCGGCTACCTCTCCCCCCGCCAGGGCGAGTCCTTCGATATCCAGATGAGCCTCTCGCTGGAAGGCATCGGTGCGCTGCTGCAAGCGGATGGTGAGTACGTCAAGGTTTCCAGCTTGGTTCCCGGCGGCCCAGCAGAGCGCGCAGGCGTGCTAGAGCCCGCCGACCGCATTATCGCCGTTGGCCAGGAAGAGGGTGAAATGGTCAACGTGGTGGGCATGCGCCTGGATAACGTCGTCGACCTGATTCGCGGCCCGAAAGGCTCCGTGGTGCGCCTGGACGTGGTGCCGGCCCAGGCGGTGGATATGACCCGCTCGCAAATCGTCGAAATCACCCGCGACACGGTGAGCTTGGAAGATCAGGCAGCTGACAGCGAAGTGATTGAAGTTAAACGCGACGGCGCTCCTCACCGCATTGGCGTGATTAACGTTCCCACGTTCTACGTTGATTTTGATGCGTGGCAGGCCGGTGAAGAGGAGTATCGCAGCACCACCCGCGATGTAGCCCGCGAAATCGAAAAACTGAAAAAAGAGGGCGTTGAAGGTATCGTACTAGATCTGCGTAATAACGGCGGCGGCGCGCTGCAAGAAGCCAACTCGCTGATCGGCCTGTTTATTGACCGCGGCCCCACCGTGCAAGTACGCGACGCCCAGGGCCGCATTCAGCTGTACGGCGACAGCGAAGCAGGCACCGTGTACGACGGCCCGCTCACCGTGCTGGTGAACCGCCTTTCGGCCTCGGCGTCTGAAATCTTCGCCGGTGCCATTCAGGATTACGGCCGCGGCATTGTGGTGGGCGCATCGACCTTCGGCAAAGGCACCGTTCAAACCCTGAACGAGCTTAGCCACGGCCAGATCAAGCTAACCCGCGCCAAGTTCTACCGTATCTCTGGCGACAGCACCCAGAATCGCGGCGTCGAGCCCGACATCACCTTCCCCAGCCTGATTGACCCAGAGCGGATTGGCGAGAGCAGCCTGGACAACGCCCTGGCCTGGGACACCGTACAGAACGCTCAGTACCGCCGCTACGGCGAGCCGGAACGTGTACTGCCGACGCTGATTACTCGCCATGAAGAGCGCGCCAAAGAGAACCCCAACTTCCGCTACCTGGAGCGCCAATCCACGCTGGCTCGCCAGCTGCGTGAACAGCACACCAGCGTCAGCCTGAACCGGGAGCAGCGCCAACGCGAGCTAGAAGCCCAAGAAGCCGAACAGCTCTCGCTGGAAAACCAGCGCCGCCGCGCCCTGGGGCTGCCTGAACTGGAAGAGTGGATGGATGCACGTAGCGACGGCACCGCCGCCACGGAAGATGCCGAAGCTGAGAACGACAGCGACGACGAAGAGATGCCCGTGGACCGCGCCCACGTGCTCGAAGCCGCTGAAGTGCTGCTTGACTACGTTCACCTGCAAGAGAGCCAGCGCATGGCCAAGCGTTAACCCACGCTTACTCTGCGCTAGCAACAACAACGCCAGCCCGAGGGCTGGCGTTTTTTGTGGACGCTTGCTGGAACCGAAACGCTGCTAGCAGAGGGCAGCGCGCCGCGCCGGACGATCCCCCATACGCGCCAAGCGCTGCGTTAGCGCTTCCAGCTGCACCGCACTCCCCTGCGCAGCGGATTCAATAATCGACTGCGCCCAGGCAGGTAGCTGCGGCGCTAAACGGTAATAGACCCACTGCCCTTCCCGCTGATCCATCAGCAGGCCGCACTGGCGCAGCTGCGCCAAATGGCGAGACACCTTGGGCTGAGACTCCTCCAGCGCATAGGTCATCTCACACACGCACAGCGACTGCTCTTTAGCAATCAGCAGCACCAGCATCAGCCGCGTTTCATCACTCAAACACTTAAAGACCTGCAGCGCCTGCAGGCTAGCCGCTTCTCCCACGACACCTTCCCACGCCATGAATTGGAAACATAGTGTACGTCATACGATAGGCAGGCGTTAAGAAGGGACGGACAGCTAACAAATACACACGTAAAAACACCCAAGATGCCAGGTGGCAACGGGCGATAAAATCATTCAGATAGGAAAGGTGATACGCCAATGGCTCCCCGAGCAGGACTCGAACCTGCGACCCAATGATTAACAGTCATTTGCTCTACCAACTGAGCTATCGGGGAACAACAGAAAATCTTTAGCAGAACAGCAGCTTGGCTCCTCCCGAGCAGGACTCGAACCTGCGACCCAATGATTAACAGTCATTTGCTCTACCAACTGAGCTATCGAGGAACATCATTTGCTGTTGCGTTTGAACCAGAGCCTATCACTTATTAACACTTACTTAAAGCAGTCTAAGCAATTGTGCTAACAAGTGTTTTGGCTCCTCGAGCAGGACTCGAACCTGCGACCCAATGATTAACAGTCATTTGCTCTACCAACTGAGCTATCGAGGAACTGCTCAAACACGGTGCGTAGTATACTGATTGAAACGCTCGGGTCAAGTATCGATTACGGGGGAATGCCTAGCCCCTGGTTTCGTGTATCCGTATAATGCAGGCATTCAACGGCCGCACCAATCGCTGCCCAACCGTTATTTCATTCATCCCTCGTCTCCCCCGACGACCCATAGATGACAGGTACCGATGGCGAAGAAGCTCTTCATCAAAACGCACGGCTGCCAAATGAACGAGTACGACTCCTCGCGTATGGCGGACCTACTCGGCGAATCTCACCAGCTGGAGCTAACCGATAACGAGAAGGAAGCAGATGTGATTCTGCTGAACACCTGCTCGATTCGTGAAAAAGCTCAGGATAAGGTCTACCACCAGTTAGGCCGCTGGAAAAAGCTCAAAGACGCCAATCCGGACCTTGTGATTGGCGTGGGCGGCTGCGTGGCCAGCCAAGAAGGTGAAGCGCTGCGTAAACGCGCTCCTTTCGTAGATATGATTTTTGGCCCGCAAACCCTGCACCGGGTGCCAAAGATGCTCGACGCCCGTGCCAATAATCAAATTGCGGCGGTGGATGTCACCTTCCCCGAAATCGAGAAGTTCGACCACCTGCCGCAACCCAAATCTGATGGTGCCACAGCGTTTGTGTCGATCATGGAAGGCTGCTCTAAGTACTGCACCTTCTGCGTGGTGCCCTACACTCGCGGTGAAGAAGTCTCCCGCCCGTTTGAAGCGGTGATGGATGAAGTCATCCACTTAGCCGACCAGGGCGTGCGTGAAATCAACCTGCTGGGCCAGAACGTGAACGCCTACCGAGGCGACAACGAAGACGGCGACGAGATTGACCTTGCCGAGCTAATCGCCTGCATCGCAGCGGTGGATGGCATCGACCGTATTCGCTTCACCACCTCTCACCCGGTGGAGTTTACGGATAGCTTGGTAGACGCCTATGCGGATATTCCTGAGCTGGTAAGCCACCTGCACCTGCCGGTACAGTCTGGCTCTGACCGTATTCTGAGCGCCATGAAGCGCGGCCACACGGCGGAAGAGTACATCGAGAAGATGGAGCGTATCCGCGCTAACCGCCCGGATATCAGTTTCTCCTCTGACTTTATTGTCGGCTTCCCCGGTGAAACAGAAGAGGATTTCGAAGCCACGATGGACCTGATCCACCGTATCGGTTTCGATCACTCGTTCAGCTTTGTTTACTCGGCGCGCCCCGGCACCCCAGCTTCCGGCTTGCCAGACGACACCCCTGAAAGCGTGAAGAAGCAGCGCTTGGCTATTCTGCAGGAGCGCATCCTTCAGCAGGCCGCTCAGATTAGCCGCCGCATGGTGGGCACTACTCAGCGCATTCTGGTTACCGGGTTTTCTCCGAAAGACCCCGGCCAGCTTTCTGGGCGTACCGAGAACAACCGCGTGGTGAACTTCCGCGCTGCCAATCCTACCGAGTTAATCGGCTACTTTGTCGATGTAGAGATCACCGAAGCGCTGCCCAATTCGCTGCGCGCTGAACTCGCCTCTGCCGAGCGTTATTGATCGCTTGCTTATCGTAGGTAATTGCCCCGGCATCGCCGGGGCAGTAAGCTGAGCCTCACATACATCAACTGACGGGTTTCTTACTCTTGAGCCAGCCATCACCTCAGGCCAATCGCATTATCACCCTAAGCCTTGAACCCAATGACCCGCAGCGTCTCGCTAGCCTCTGCGGCCAACAGGACGAGCATCTAAAGCTGATTGAGAGCCGCCTGGATGTGACGTTACGCAACCGTGGCAACGTATTTCAGCTGGCCGGTGCCGCTAACCGTATTAAAGCGGCGGCTAACGTGCTGGAACACCTTTACCGTGAAACCGCCGCCGACGAGCTATCGGCGGATACCGTGCATCTGTTCCTCCAAGAATCCGGGCTTGAAGCCCTGGAAGAGGAAGACGATGGCGAAGGCGGTAGCGATGAAGTCATCATGCGCACGCCGCGCACTATGATTAAGCCACGCGGGCTGAATCAGCAACGCTACGTGCAGAGCATTCGCGAACACGATATCAACTTCGGCATTGGGCCAGCGGGTACCGGTAAAACCTACCTGGCCGTGGCCGCTGCGGTAGAAGCGCTCAATCAGCAAGAAGTGCGCCGCATTCTGCTGGTGCGCCCAGCGGTAGAAGCCGGTGAGAAACTCGGCTTCTTGCCGGGCGACCTTGCTCAAAAAATCGACCCCTACCTGCGCCCGCTGTACGACGCGCTGTATGAAATGATCGGTTTTGAGCAGGTGGCGAAGCTGATCGAGCGTCAGGTGATCGAGATTGCTCCGCTGGCCTATATGCGTGGCCGTACGCTGAACAACTCCTACATCATTCTGGATGAGAGCCAGAACACCACGCCGGAGCAGATGAAAATGTTCCTGACGCGGATTGGTTTTGGTTCCACCGCCGTGATTACCGGGGATATTACCCAGGTCGACTTACCGCGCGGGCAGCGTTCAGGCCTCTCGCAAGTGCTCGACGTGCTCAAAGATACGCCAGGAATCGGCGTGACCCACTTTGCCGCGAAAGATGTGGTGCGCCACCCGCTGGTTCAGCGCATCATTGAGGCTTACGACGAGTTTGAATCCGAGCAGGAAGTTCAAGAGCGCGCCCGCCGCGAAGCACGCCAGCAAGAGCGTGAAGCGCGTATGCAGGCGTTAGAGCGCAATAGCGAACGTTCGGGAGAAGCCTAACGATGAGCGACATCATAATCGACCGGCAAGCGGCGATTGATGAGCCACTGCTACCCTCGCTTGAACAGCTCACCCATTGGGTGGGCTGTGTCTTTTCTCGCCACCCGGATGATGACCGCCTAGAGCTCACCATTCGTTTTGTGGATGAAGAAGAGAGCCAGGCGCTTAATCGCGACTACCGGGAAAAAGATAAGCCCACCAACGTGCTCTCTTTCCCGTTTGAAAACCCACCCGGCATTACCCTGCCGCTGCTGGGCGACCTGATTATTTGCCATGCCGTAGTCGCCCGTGAAGCCGAAGAGCAGCAGAAGCCGCTGGCCCACCACTATGCCCACATGGTCGTACACGGCACCCTGCACCTGATGGGGTACGACCATATCGAAGAGCAGGAAGCCGAAGAGATGGAGCAGCTAGAACGCGAGCTGCTGGCCACCCTTAATATTCCTGATCCTTATCACGTGTAAGCTGCTACCTTGAGCCAAACGTACGTTTAGGGTGGTGTCTGCTGTCACTCAGTGATAAAACGGTCACTTGAAGCGTGGTCACCCATTCGTGACCGCTTCTCCGTACAATATTTTCCGAACTACCTTTTCCGTAACATTCTGTCCGTAACTGAGAGAGATTTGACGCAATGAGCGAAGACCGATCGAGCAACCCCAATCAAAAATCATGGCTCGAGAAACTCTTTGGCGCCCTTTCCGGAGACAATGACGAACCCAGCTCGCGAGACGAGCTGATGACGTTTTTACGCCACACCGCAGGGAAACTGAAGCTGGATCAAGACGCCATCATGATTATTGAGGGCGCGCTTGAGATCAGCGATCAGCAAGTGCGTGAAATCTTGATCCCACGCTCTCAGGTATCGGCGATTACCCTCGACCAAACGTGGGATGACTACCTACCGTTGATCCAAGAGACTGGCCATTCGCGCTACCCGGTGGTGGGCGAAAACCTGGACGACGTAAAGGGCATCCTGCTGGTCAAAGACCTGCTGCCGCTGCTGTCGCAATCGCAAGAGAGCCGCGATGCGTTCAAGCTGGAAGACGTGCTGCGCCCTGCCATGTTTATTCCTGAGTCAAAGCGTTTGAACACGCTGCTCAAAGAGTTCCGCGAAACCCATAACCATATGGCGATCGTGGTGGATGAGTACGGCGGCACAGCGGGCATCATCACCATTGAAGATATTCTTGAGCAGATTGTCGGGGATATCGAAGATGAGCATGATACCGATGAAGAGGACGATATCCGCACGCTGGAGAACGGCCACTTCGCGATTCGCGCCCTCACCCCGATTGAAGATTTCAACGAGCGCTTTGGCACCGAATTCTCTGATGACGAATTCGATACGGTGGGCGGCCTTGTGATGCAGCAGTTTGGTCATCTGCCAGGCCGAGGCGAGCACACCAGCTTAGGCGGCTGGCGGTTTGTAATTCTGAACGCCGATAACCGCCGGATACGTCTACTTGAGGCCTATCGCGATAGCGAACCTACGGAAGACGAAAGCCAAGACGACTAGCCTGTCGCCCTCACCTTGCCTACCTCACACTGTTGATAGGATATCGTTATGGGGTTCACACCCACGTTGACGTTTCAGCTGCTAGCCGCCTTAGTGGCTGGCGGCTTTACCACGCTTACCGCTTCCCCGTTTGAGCTTTGGTGGCTTGGCCCTGTGGCCATTGGCCTGCTGTATGTCGGGCTGCATACCTTAAGCCCTGGCCAAGCCGCGTTAAAAGGCTGGCTGTATGGCGTGGCGCTGTTTGCTAGCGGCACCTCATGGGTTTACGTATCGATTCACGACTACGGCTACACCGGTGTGCCGCTCGCGGTCTTTTTAACCGCGCTGTTTGTGAGCGTGCTGGCGCTGTTCTTTGCGGGCACGTTCTGGCTCTACCGCCGCTTCATCGGCCCCCGCTGGGCGCTGCTCACCTTTGCTGGTGCGTGGGTGCTGGGCGAGGTGCTGCGCACTTACTTGTTCACCGGCTTTCCCTGGCTGTTGGTGGGGTCCAGCTACGTGGATTCTCCGCTGGCCAGTTGGGCACCCGTTGGAGGTGTGTACTTACTCTCGCTGCTGGTGGTGCTTACCGGCACGTTAGGGGCGGAACTGCTGCGCCGCCAGTGGTGGGCAGCGCTACCGCTGGCCGCTATCTGGCTAGCTCCTGTCGTACTGCCAAGCCAGTGGACAACGCCGGTAAGCGAACCCACTCGCGTCGCGCTGCTGCAGGGCAACCTGCCCCAGCTGTTAAAATGGACGCCTGAAGGCCAGCGCACCGCTGCGAATATTTACAGCGACTTAACCCGCGAAGTGGCGGATGAAGCGGATCTGATCTTATGGCCTGAAACCGCGCTACCCATGATTGATAGCCAAGCACGGCCAGTGCTTGAGCGCGTGCAGGCCAACCTGCCGCCAGAAGCCGCCCTGTTGACCGGCATCGTTCAGCTAGATGAGAATAACCGCTACTTTAACAGCGTGATTGGCGTAGGCGACGTGGAAGGCAGCTACCAGAAAGAGCACCTGGTGCCGTTTGGGGAGTACCTGCCGCTAGAGAGCCTGCTGCGCGGGACCATCGACTTCTTTGACCTGCCGATGTCCAGCTTTAGCAAAGGCGCATCGGAGCAGGTGCCGATGCAAGCAGCAGGAGTGGCGATCGGTAACGCCATTTGCTACGAAATCATCTACCCACAGCTCGTCGCACAGCGGGCCGCCGATAGCGGCGTGATCGTGACGGTTTCCAACGACACTTGGTTTGGTGCCTCCATTGGCCCGCACCAGCACCTGCAAATGGCCCGCCTGCGTGCGCTGGAAAATGGCCGCTACGTAGTTCGCGCTACCAGCAACGGCATCACCGCCATTATTAACCCCCGTGGCGAACTGGTAGACCGCGCCCCACAGTTTGAAACCACCTACCTCACGGGCGAATTCTACGCCATGGAAGGGCTCACCCCGTTTACCCGCATGGGCAGCCTGCCCATTTGGCTACTCGCTGGGCTGTTCCTGCTGCCGGGGTTTGTGCGTCGGCGTTGATGCCAACAGCACCTCGGCCATGAAAAAGCCCCCTGCCACATTCGTGGCAGGGGGCTTCGTTTTAGGCGGCTTCTTAAAAAGCCGTCTGCTAAGCGCCGGATTAAGTGCTGCTGGGGATTTCCCCTAGCACCTCGGGAATCGTCATCCGCACATAGCGGCCCGGCGCGGGTTCGATCACTGTTAGCTCCCCTTCCCCTGGCTGGCGGGCAGGTACCAGTTTCTTCGGGTCTGTATCCACGTAGCCGTTGTCGGTCATCCAGGCTTGCCAATGGGGCCACCAGGAGCCTTCGTTAAACGTAGCGCCTTCCATCCACTCCTCGTGGGTCTCGGGCAGCGTGTCGTTGGTCCAGTAGCCGTACTTGTTTTTATGGGGCGGGTTCACGATACCGGCAATATGCCCAGAGCCGCCCAGCACGAAGGTTACCGGGCCTTTGGGTAGCAGCGCACCGTAGTAGGTACTGTTCCACTTGGCGATATGGTCTTCTTTGGTGGAGACAAAGTAGCTGGGGGTTGAGACTTTGCGCAGGTCGATTTTGACCCCGTCTAGCTCGATACCAGCGGGCTCTACCAAGCGGTTTTCCAGATACATATGGCGCAGGTACCAAGCGTGGGTGCCTGCCGTCAGGTTGGTGCCATCAGTATTCCAGTAGAGCAAATCGAAGGCGGCGGGAGTCTCGCCCTTCAGGTAGTTATTGATATAGAACGACCAGAACAGATCATTTTCCCGCAGCAGGTTGAAGGTGTAGGCCATGGAGCGGCCATCCAGGTAGCCCTTCATCTGCATGGTTTGCTCAATACCCTGCACCACGCGCTCGTTCAGGAACACGCCGATATCGCCCGGATCGCGGAAGTCCTGCAGCGTGGCCATGTAAGTGACCGACTTCACCTTGCGGCCACGGCGGGTGCTGGTGAGATACGCCACGGTGGAGGCGGTCAGCGTGCCGCCTACGCAGTAGCTCAGCAGGTTGACTGACTTCTCGCCGCAGGCCTGCTCAATCGCTTCCATCGCACTGATGGGGCCCATCTGCATATAGTCGGCCCAGGTAATATCGCGCTGTTCGGGGCCAGGGTTACGCCAGGAGATCAGAAATACCGTGTGGCCTTGATCCACCAACCACTTCACCAGCGAGTTATCTTGCCGCAGGTCCAGAATGTAGTACTTATTGATCCAGGGCGGCACAATCAGCAGCGGTGTTTTAAAGGTGTTTTCGGTGGTTGGCGTGTACTGAATCAGCTGAATCAGTTCGTTTTCATACACCACAGAGCCAGGCGTTACCGCAATGTTCTCGCCCACGCCAAAGGCGCTGCGGTCGGTCATGCGTACGTTGATGCCTTCCGCTGAGTTGGCTAAATCTTCCCGTAGCCGAGTGAGGCCATCGACGAGATTCTGCCCCTTGGTTTCCAGGGTGCGGCGCATCACTTCTGGGTTGGTGGAGACGAAGTTGGTAGGCGACATCGCATTCACCAACTGGCGCGCGTAGAACGTTAAGTTGCGCTTGAGGGTAGGGTCTACATCCAGGTCGTTAATCAGCTCTTCGACCACCTGCGAAAACAGCAAATACTGCTGCATGATCGCCATGTAGTAGGGGTCTGTAGTCCAGACCTCATCTTTAAAACGGCGGTCGTTCTTGGGCGGCGTTACTAGGGGGGCCACCTGCTCACCGGCCATGGTGCGTACACCCTGCTGCCACAGCAACCACTGGTCTTGCATCAAGCGCGACTGGGTTTGCCACAGCAAATTCGGGTTACTCATCAGCGAACGAGCAGCGGCTTCAAAGCTTTCGCGCATGTCGCTATAAACGGAGTCAGCGGCTTCGCTGGGCGCCATACGTGACAGCAGGTCCTCTAGCAGACCTTTGTACTGTTCACTTATGTCGTCAAGCTGTGCCTTCCATGCCTCCATATCTTGCTGGGACAACGGTTGAGACGGCATTTTCCACCCTGACTGCATACGACTTTCCCCCTCACCAACTGAGCAATGGTTGCCCTGGCAACACGCTTAAGAACGCTGTAAAAGAACGCGGCGCCTCAAAGGCGCCGCGGACACTACTGACGATTAGCTTTTACGAGACGACTGGCTTGAGGCCTTCGCGGGCTGTTCACCCTTGGCTGTAGCGCTCACTTGTTCGCTCATTTTTTGTCCGGCTTCGCTAAACAGCTTTTCCATTTCAGATTTGAACTGCAAGCTCATCTCGCTCATCACCCGTGCGTCTTCCTGCATCTGCTGAGAAAGCTCGTTCATCATTTCCGCTTGCTTGGTACCGAAATCGCGCAGGCTCTCGGCATCATTAATTTCTGTCGCGCTGCGGATGCGCTCGGTGCCCATCTGGCTGTAGCGTTTCATCGCTTCCAGCTGGTACTGGGTCATTTTTTCCATGTTATTGAGCATCAGCGAGTTCATCTTGCGCATCGGCTCAAACATCTGGCGAGTTTGGGCGTTAAAGGCGTCCATCATTTTGTCTTGCATTGTGGTTGCTCCTGTCTCTCATTCCTTGGCATGAGCCTGGAGTGGCTCATCACATCGCAAATTGCTGCACTGCAAAAAGAGTAATGCTTAGCATGCTGCTTTGCAACAAGGAGCTTCCTACGGCCCCTCTGCATACCCTACAGCCGCCTCTGACTCAGCCTCACAGTGCCACGTATTTGATAGCGCCTTTATCGCCTACTCTTTGGCGCGAGAGCGAGAAGAGGCCGTGGCTTTCGCCTTGGTACTTTTCTCGTTTGCCGCTGACGATGGTTCGCTATCTTGGGTGCCGTTACTGGCACCACCCGTATGGGCACTACCGGCCTGACGCAGCATATCCAGCATCATTTGCTGATAGGTGCCAAAGTTAGCAAGCCCCTGTGAAAGCCCCTGCTGCATCATGGGTTGCTGCAGGAAAGGGCGCATTAAGCTCATGGGGTCATAACCTTCTACCCCCGATTCCATCTGCCGCTGAATATTATCCAGCAGGCTCTGCTGAAAGGCCTCCACATCGGGCAACCCCAGCGACTGCCGAAACTCAGCCGGCGTCAGGTCAAACTCAACGTTAATTTTCATAGGCGACTCCTTAACCGTCTTCCTTGAGTGTAGCAGCGAACCACTCAGCACACCTTGGCGTTATCGCTGACCTAATCGCGGTGTATCAACGCTAACATCAGCGTTTTGGCCCCGGTGGCGCAGCCAATGATCCAACAGCGTAATCGCCATCATGGCTTCGGCAATGGGCGTCGCTCGAATGCCCACACAAGGGTCGTGACGCCCTTTGGTAATCACTTCGACTGGTTCACCATGGACATCAATGGAGCGGCCCGGCGTGGTAATGCTGGAGGTAGGTTTCAGTGCCAACCGAGCCACAATGGGCTGCCCGCTGGAAATACCACCCAGCACGCCGCCCGCGTGGTTGGAGAGAAAGCCTTCCGGTGTCATCTCGTCGCGGTGTTCGCTGCCGCGCTGAGCAATACAGCCAAAGCCCGCGCCAATCTCGATCCCTTTTACCGCATTAATGCTCATCAAACCGTGCGCTAGGTCAGCATCCAGACGGTCGAAGACTGGCTCGCCCAGGCCCACGGGTACGCCATCGGCAATTACGGTAATTTCCGCGCCCACGGAGTCTTGGTCCCGTCGCAGTTGATCCATGTAGCTTTCCAGCTCGGCTACTTTATCGGGGTCGGGGCAGAAGAAGGCGTTCTGATCGACAGCCTCCCAGCTTTTAAACTCGATCTTGATCGGGCCAAGCTGGCTCATATAGCCACGGATTTGAATGCCCTGTGCCGCCAGCACCTTTTTGGCAATGGCACCCGCCGCCACGCGCATGGCAGTTTCCCGGGCGCTGGAACGGCCGCCACCCCGGTAGTCCCGGTGGCCATACTTGTGGTGGTAGGTGTAGTCCGCGTGGGCGGGGCGGAACTGGTCTTTGATCTTAGAGTAATCTTTCGAGCGCTGGTCGGTATTCTCAATCAATAAGCCAATCGAGGTGCCGGTGGTTTTGCCTTCAAACACGCCGGAAAGAATGCGCACCTGATCCGGCTCTTTGCGCTGGGTGGTGTGGCGCGAGCTGCCGGGGCGGCGACGGTCTAAATCGCCCTGCAGGTCCTCTTCGCTAATCGCAATGCCAGGAGGGCAACCATCCACAATGGCCCCTAATGCGGGGCCGTGGCTTTCGCCAAAAGTGGTGACGGTAAACAGTTTGCCAAACGTATTGCCAGACATGGGCGTTAATTCCTCACGCAAAAGACGCCGCATGGGCGTCGAGTTCAGCGGCGCTCAGGGCAAACACGCCCTGGCCGCCACGCTCGAATTCAAGCCAGATAAAGGGCACCTCGGGGAAGGCAGCCTCCACATGGCGGTCAGAGTTGCCAACTTCAACAATCAGCCAGCCCTCTGAAGTTAGGTGCTCGCGGGCCTCGCGCAGAATACGCCGCACGATATCAAGACCGTCGCTGCCCGCGCCCAGCGCTAGGGCTGGCTCATGGCGAAATTCGGCGGGCATCGTGGCTAAGTCGCGCTCATCCACATAGGGCGGGTTGGAAACGATCAGGTCAAAGCGCTGCCCTTCCAGGCCGTTGAACACGTCCGATTCCACGGCGCGCACGCGGTCGCCGACATCGTGGCGGGTAATATTCTGCCGTGCCACGGCCAAGGCATCCTGGCTGATATCCGCCAGGGCCACTTCGCAGGTCGGCAGCACCAGCGCCGTGGCGATGCCAATGCAGCCGGAGCCGGTGCATAAATCCAGCACGCGGGCGGGTGGTTCTTCTGGAAACCAGGCCGCAAAGCCATCTTCGATCAGCTCGGCAATCGGCGAGCGGGGAATCAGCACGCGCTCATCCACGTTAAACGGGTAGCCTGCAAAGAAGGCCTCTCCCAGTAGATAAGGCAACGGGCGGCGCGTGGTGACACGCTCCCGGGCTAAGCGAATAATCCGCTCGCGCTCAACTGGCAGCAGCCGCGCATCCAGCACGGCGGGGTCGACGTTCCAAGGCAGGTGCAGCGCGCCTAAGCAGAGCGCGACCGCCTCATCCCAGGGTGACTGCGTGCCGTGCCCATAGTGCAACCCCGCCAGATAGAATTCGCTGGATACCCAGCGCAAATAGTCCCGCAGTGTGTAAAGATCGCTTATCAGCGCCGTATCAGGCAGTGATAGCGTTGAGGGGGAGGACTCATCAGAGAGGTGCGTGGTCACAAGGGCTCCTGGCGTCAAAAGTTCGTTGGGGGATTGTACCTTTGACGCTGCCCGGTTCACAGCAGCGCCAAGCTCGCTATACTGTCTCGCCTTAGCGTTTTTTTTATCCACCGCCCCTTTTTTCACCACTACTTAGTTGATTCGAGCCGACCATGACGCGACACCTGCCCAACGATGACGATATCAGTGCCTTTCGCCAAGCGCTGCAGGCGGCAGGCGTACGCCGTATTGCCACCAACCAAGCCGACCCCGGTAAGCCCAAACGCCAGTCAGACGCCAGCGAAGCGCGCCGCCGAGCGGCGGTAGAGAGCAATACACTGCAAACCAGCGGGCGCACGTCTGATGGTCGGGTGGAAGCCGTACGGCCATCAGAGTATTTAGAGTTCAGCGTGCCCGACCTGCCCTGGCGCACGTTTAGCCAGTTGAAGCGCGGCCAAATGGCCTGGCAGGCAGGGCTAGACCTTCACGGCTATACCCTGGAAGAGGCGCGGTTAGAGCTAGAGAGCTTTCTTCGCGATGCCGCAGGCCAAGGGCTGCGCTGTGTGCTGGTGGTGCATGGCAAAGCCTGGGGCACCACCTCTGATTTCCCGGTACTGAAAAGCCACACCAATGCGTGGCTGCGCGAGTGGCCCGGCGTGCTGGCGTTCTGCTCTGCCACGGATATCGATGGCGGCACCGGGGCGGTGTATATTTTGCTGCGCAAACGCGGGCAGTAATTCATGTTGTTTATTTAGTAGCGTCAGAGGCAATGCTAGGCATGCGCCGCTCCAAGGCTTCATCGGCCAAGTGGCGGCCTAAGCGGATGAGCTCCTTCGCCCGGTGAAACTCGTAGGTGCTGCATACCGTTTTAGGAATTTCGATCAGCACGTCCGGTGGGTAGCCAGCCACCTTGTACTTCGCTAGCGCTGCCTGGGTAATATCAAACGATTCCAGAATCATATCCAGCTTGCCCCACTCGCGCTTGCCGCGCAGGTCTACTGTTTCATCGTCGTCGCTCTCTTCACTGCTGCCGCCTAGGCCACCCCATAGCCGCCGCGTGGTCGCGCGCACCTCCTCCATCCAGCCGCCAATATTGGCGTCGCGGTCCCGCTCCAGGGCGGTGCGGCTGTCGCTACTCTCTTCTTGTGGCAGCAGCTCCTCCAGCGTGACCGACTGCGGGCTGTGAGCGGTGACGTTCACCGCCACCACGAAATCCGCCTCATGGGCAGCCAACACTGGCATCATTGGCAGCGGGTTGAGTAACCCGCCATCCACCAGCACCTGTTCGCCAATGTGCACGGGGGTAATCACCCCTGGCACCGCAATCGAGGCGCGAATGGCGCGTAGCAGCGGGCCGTTTTGAAACCATACTTCCCGCTGGCGCACGAGGTCGGTGGCCACGGTGGTCACTGGAATGGGCAG
Organism: Halomonas sp. KX33721; assembly: GCF_001596805.1. Classification (NCBI taxonomy): domain Bacteria; kingdom Pseudomonadati; phylum Pseudomonadota; class Gammaproteobacteria; order Oceanospirillales; family Halomonadaceae; genus Halomonas; species Halomonas sp. KX33721. The sequence goes on from NZ_LVIA01000019.1 coordinate 71,703, forward strand.
GTCTTCAATCAGCCGGTCGCCCACTAGCTCCTCCAGCTTGCTCATCACTTTGTTGGCACGCATCGCCCCCATGGGGCTCCAGGTCACATCGACCAGCTTGAGCACGTCCAAGTAATCAAGGTTACACACCCACTCCCGGTACTCCGGTAGCTTGGCCGAGGCGTAAATGCCGCCGATCAGCGCTCCCATGGAGCATCCGGCAATCGAAATAATCTCGAAACCACGCGCCTCCAGCGCTTCAATCACGCCAATATGCGCATACCCCCTAGCACCGCCGCTACCGAGCACCAGCGCTACTTTATTGCCACCGCCCGGCGTCCTCCCCGTTAATTGGCTGACCACGATCTGCCCCTCCTTTGTGGCATGGCGTCTCATACGCACGCGCTTTTCTTTCGATGCGACGTTAACTGGCCGTGCAGCCTTCTAAGCAAATCACCTCGGCCACACGCTCAACGGCCTGTGGTTCCAAATGCAGATGGTGGCCACCTGCCAGCACGTGCCGGGTGAGTCGCGGCACCGCCTGCCTTGCTTGGGCTGCCCAGGCGCGCTCGCCTAAAATACCGCGCTCACCTTCTATCAATAGCACCGGCGCCTGGATTTCGGCCAAAACGGCCAGCACCTGCTGCGGTGTAAAGCGCACCAGCGAGGGCTTGAGCAGGCGGCTATCGGTACGCATTTGTACTTTGCCATCGGCGGTGGCCTGGGTGTTGCGCTCGACCAGCGGCGTGGCGGTGATGCTATCTAGTGGCGTGACGCCCCCCGCCACACGCGCCGCCACGGCGCTCTCAATATCCGGGTAACGAGGCGCGCGGGAAGGCGGGCGCCGATGAGCGATTAAGCCTTTGCGCAGTTGGCTGGGCGTCTCTTGTGCCGGTGTATTCAGCGCACCTAACCCGTCAATCAGAATTAACCGGGCGACCTTCTCCGGTAACGCCGCGGCCAGCAGGCAAGAGACCGCCGCCCCCATGGAGTGGGCCAGCAGCGTGGCCTGCTCAAGGCCCAACGCTTCCATGGCATCCAGCACATCATGGGTGTAATCCCAGAGCGCATAATCGCTGCCCGCAGGCGCATGGGCAGAGTGCCCGTGGCCGCGAAAATCAATCGCCACGATACGGATACCCAGCGCGTTCACTAACTGCGGGGCTAAGCGTGAAAAGCTGGCCGCGTTATCCAGCCAGCCATGCAGCGCTAGCCATGTGGGCGCGTCACTACGCCCCCAGCTCAGCGCCGCTAGCCGCCCGCTGGCCAGCGAAAGCGGCTGAGGAGCCGTGCCTACTCGAGAAGCGTCGTTCATAAATCGGTGTCTCACAGCGAAAAACTGGCGCGTCAGGTGACGCTCGTAAATGTGAACATTACGATGCACATAGTATGGTGCAAACGTTACCATGCTCGGCGCAGCGCTTGTGCTGCTTTTACATGGCCATGGGCCACGACGCTGTTAATTTTTGATGGAGATTGCCATGAAACCTCGCCGCGATACCCGCGCCCGTAACCTTGTGTTCTTTATTACTGTCGTGAGCGCCCTAGTCGTGGGGCTATGGTTAGCCCGCTGAGGGCAGTGCTTGCAATTTCTCCCCCATGAATAAATACTGTTTAAACACACTGTACATAAACACACCATTTATTCATGAGGATGCCGACGATGCCGTCTCAACCCATCCATTTTGCAACAACCGTGGTTGCGACAGCCTTGCCGTTAACTTCTCAGCCGCTGCCTTTTCCTCTGCTCACAGGCCGTGCAGGCTTTAGCGGCTTTCCCTCTCCTGCCCAAGATTACGAGCCGCGCACTCTCGACCTCAATGCGCGGCTGATCAAGCACCCTACCCAAACGTTTTACCTCACCGCGACAGGGGACAGCATGGAGGGTTGGGGCATCTTTGACGGTGATTTACTGGTCGTCGACCGCAGCGTCACGCCGCGCCTAGGGCATATTTTGGTCGCCATGCTGGATGAAGAAGTGCTGATCAAACGCTATGCGCTGCATCGCGGCACGCCGCACCTCTGCTCGGCCCACCCCCACTATCCGCCGCTGCCCCTGGAAGGTACCGACTGCCAGCTATGGGGTGTGGTGCGCGCGGTGATTCACGAGTATCTGCCGTGATCGGGCTGGTGGATGCCAATAATTTTTACGTCTCCTGTGAGCGGGTGTTCAATCCGGCGTTGGAAGGCAAACCCGTTGGTGTGATGTCGAATAACGACGGCTGCGTGATTGCCCGCTCAGCAGAGATGAAAGCCATGGAGATCTCCATGGGCACGCCCGCATACCAGCTAGAGGGGCTACGCCGCCGCGGGGTAATCCACCTGCTCTCTTCTAACTACGAGCTGTACGGCGATATGTCAGCGAGGCTTGCCCAGCTGCTGCGCGATACGTGCCCCGAAGTGGCCCCCTACTCGATTGATGAGATGTTTATTTATCTGGATGGCCTCAGTGATACCCAGTGCCAAGCGCTGGGCACAGCACTGCGCCGCCGCATTCGTCGCTATTTGGGGCTTCCGGTGTGTATCGGGCTGGCCCCTACGCATACACTGGCGAAGCTCGCCAATCACCTAGCCAAAAAACAGCCTCACTACGCAGGAGTGTGTTTACTCCACGGTGAAAGCGCTACCACCCAGGCAGTGCTGAAACAGCTGCCGGTAAGCGATGTGTGGGGAGTGGGCAGGCGCCTTGCCGAACGACTAGCGGTCAGCGGCATTCGCACCGCCTGGGATTTGCGGGAGCACGACCCCAAACGGCTACGCAAACGCTTCTCGGTGGTTCTAGCCCGCACCGCCTTAGAGCTGCGCGGTACGCCCTGCCTAGAGTTGAATGCCGTTGAGCAACCCCGCCAGCGCATCATGACCTCACGCTCGTTTGGTAAAACCACCGGCGTAAAAGAGGAGCTTCACGCGGCGCTGCGCCGCCACGCCCAGCGCAGTGCCGAAAAATTGCGCCAGCAAGGCAGCCTTGCCCGCGCCGTCCTACTGTTTTTAAACACCAACCGCCACCGCAAGGACCAGCCCCAGCTGTCGCCTAGCACGATGATTCCGCTTGAAGCACCCACCGACGATACTCGCGCCATTCTGGAAGCCGTTCGCGAAGGGCTCGACCAGATGTATCGCCCTGGCTTTCAGTTTATGAAGGCAGGCGTGATGCTGCTGGACTTGGTGGATGCACAGCAGTATCAGCTCTCTCTGCTACAGCCAACCACCAAGGCGCACCCTCACTTGATGAAGGCGGTAGACGAGATTAATCAGAAGATGGGACAAGGCACGCTGCGCTTTGGGATGACTGACGCCGACGCGCCTTGGCAGCTGCGCTGTGAGCACCGCTCAAGACGCTACACCACCTGTTGGGATGAGTTAATGGAGGCAGGCACTCACCCTGGCGCGATTGCCGCCGCCAGGGTGAAGCGTGAACAGCAGCGCTTAGCGGGCGGAAAGCGCTTGGCGAAGGCGCGGGCTAATGGCTTCACCCACCACTGCCACCAGGACCAGCAGCGCTAGCAGCACCGGCCAATGGGCAGCAAAAGAGACCTGATACAAGCCTAGGGCATCGACAAAAATCACCAAAATACCCAGCGGACTCACGTAGCGCACCATGGCCAGCCACAGCGTATAGGGCAGCGGCGCCAGCCCCAGCTCGTCGCGGAAGGTTTCGCTTTTCAGCACAAAACCGGCCAGTAGTACCATGCCCAGGCCACCCAGCGGCATCATCCAACGGGAGGTGAGGTAGTCCAGCCAATCAAAGAAGTTCTTGCCTGCCAGCGTCCAATCAGCGCCCAGGTTGAACGACAGCATCGCCAGCGTGCTGATCAGCCACAGCACAATACCGGTGGCCCACGAGGCGGATTTACGGCTCATGCCTTTGTTATCGCACAACCAAGAGACCGTTGCTTCCACCATGGAAATTGAGGAGGTTAGTGCGGCCATGGAGAGCATTAAGAAGAACAGCGCTCCAAACAGCGTGCCCAGCGGCATCGCCTGGAACGCTAACGGCAGGCTCATAAACAGTAACCCTGGGCCTTCACCGGGGTCCATGCCGTTGGCAAAAATCACTGGAAAAATTGCTAACCCTGCCATCAGCGCTACCACGGTATCCGCCACGGCCACGCTCAGCGTCGTGCGGCCAATGGAGGCATCTTTAGGCAAGTAGCTGCCGTAAGTCAGGATGGCACCCGACGCCAATGAGAGCGTAAAGAAAGCGTGGCCCAAGGCCGCCAACATCCCTTCACTAGAGAGGCTGCCCGCCTTAAAAGAGAACAGGAAATCAACCGCGTCGCCGAAACCGCCGGAAAACATGCCGAATCCAATCAGCAACACCAGCATGAGCACCAGCCCCGGCATCATCCAGCTAACGCTTTTCTCGATGCCTTCCTGAACGCCTTTACCGACAATGATCATGGTCAGCAGCGTGACCAGGGTACTCCAGCCACCCAGCGTGATCGGGTTAGCGTTATTGGCACCAAACACGGCCGCCATCTCGTCCACACTGGTGCCCGCCAAGCCGCCGGTGAGCATTTTCCATAAATAGGAGAAGGACCAGCCGGCCACCACGACGTAAAACGATAGCACCATAAAGCCACACAGCATGGCCATCCAGCCAATCAGCGACCACATAGAGGAGCGGCCAGACTCATTCACTACACGGCGAATAGCATCAATGGGGCTACCACGCCCCCGGCGACCAAACGCAATTTCGGTCATCATTACCGGTACGCCCACCGCTAAGATGCACGCTAAATAGACCAGTACGAAGGCACCGCCGCCATACTCCCCAGTGATATAAGGGAATTTCCAAATATTGCCTAGCCCCACCGCCGAACCGGTGGCTGCCAACATAAAGCCCCAGCGGCCCAGCCACTGAATGCGAGGTTGCCCAGAAGACGCCATGACCTTCCACCCTGTCAGAAAAAAGCGCCTATCCTAGTGGATTTTGCTGCGAAAGCCCACGTATCACGGCGTGGCATAGCTTGCTTTTGCCTCGGCATCTAGCCGCTGGGCGGTTTGATCCACTCTGCGCAACCACGCCAACAGCAGCGCCCCGGCCCCCACAAAGCCACCAGCCAGCCATAGGCCCACATAATAATGACCAGAGGCTTCCGCGAGCATGCCGGTGAGCGCAGGGGCCACAATCTGCGCTGCGCCGTAGGCCAACGTCATTTGTCCCATCAAGCGGGCGGGGCTGGCAGGGTACAGCCTACCCGCCATGGTCAGCACTAAACTGACGCAACCCAGGAACGTGCCGCCGTAGAGCACTGCGCTAATCAACACGCCCGGTAACGTTGGGCTGATCGCAGGCAGCACAATGCCTACTACCTGCACCAGCATGGCCACAATCAGCGCGCCTAAGTAACCAATCCGCCGCGCGATTAAATCCCACAGCATCACGGCGGGGGCTGCGGCCAGCCCCACCAACGCAAAGGCCCAGTTCCCGGCCCCGGCCAGCAGCGGTTCGCGCTCCACAATCGCGACCAAAAACGTTGCGCTGATCACATAGCCATAGCCCGCACAAAAGTAGGCGGGCAGCATAAGACGCATAAAGGTGCGGCTAGGCGGCGTTGCAGGTGCTTGATGACTGGCAGCGCTGCCTACCACCGGTTTTACCGGGCGCGGTAACCAGCACCAGGCAGGCACCAGCAGCACCGCCCCCAAGGCGCTAAAGCCCCACCACTGCGCTTGCCAGTTCATTGCCAGCGCCAGCATCAGCTCTACCGCTAAGGCCGCTACCACAATGCCAATGCCGACACCTGCAAAGTGGATGCCCAGCTCGCCCCGCTGACGGTGCTGAATCAGCCAGTGCAAAATCAGCCCTGACGCCAACAGCATCGAGCCACTGCTGGAGAGCCCCGCCAAAAAGCGCAGCCCCGCCCATACCCAAAAGTGTTCGGTCAGCGCCATACCGGCGGTGGTTAATACGGCCAGCACTAAGCCAATGCGAAACAGCGTGTCTTTGAGATAAATCGTGCGAATAGAGGCCGCCAGCACCGCTCCTAGCATATAGCCTGCGTAGTTCAACGCCGCTAGCCAGCCGCCATCGGCGTCGCTAACCCAGCTCTGTTGCTGCATCACCGGCAGTAGCGGCGTATAGGCAAACCGCGCAATGCCGATACATAAAATTTGGCTAAATACCCCCGCCAACAGCACTTTAAAGCGCTGGGCCTGAACGCTTGCAGTAGGCATGGACACTCCCTCGTCGTCACTATTTTTGTTGTGGTAGTGTGGCTTCAATGGATAGCCAGCTATCTTCCATCATACGCGGAAACCAGCGCCGTACTATCGGCTAAACGTGGCATGTGGAAGCAGCGCATTAGTGCTCGGAATCTGGCAGACTAACTCTCACGTTTCACCACCGTCATAAGCGAGTAAGCACGATGAGCGATACTGCAAAACCCTGGACGCAACCGATGCCCGACGCGCAGTTCAAACTGATGCGCGATATTTTGGCGGCCCCCAGCCCTGTTGGCCTGGAAGGCGCGATGACCTACGGCGTGCTGAAGCCCTACTTCGAGAGCTTCGCCCCCAGCGACTGGCATTTGCACCAGTTTAAAGGCAATGCGGGCGTGGTGCTGGATACCCACCCAGGCCGCGATGATATGTTCAAGCTGATGATCATCGGCCATGCGGACAAAATCCGCATGCAGGTTCGCTCGATTGGTGAAGATGGCAAGATTTGGATCAACACCGACTCCTTCCTGCCCGGCGTATTGATCGGCCATGAAGTCACGCTGTTCAGCGAAGACCCGGAAGCCCCCGGCAGCTACCGCAGCATTGAAGGCGGCACGGTGGAAGCGCTGGGTGCTATCCACTTTTCTGACCCCGCCCAGCGCGATGGCAGCAAAGGCATTAAGAAAGAGCAGATCTATCTCGACCTGCAGATTCACGGCGAGAACAAGAAGCAGCAGGTGCTGAACCTGGGCGTGCGTCCGGGTGATTCGATTATCTTCAACCGCCCCATTCGCCCTGGCTTTAGCCCGAACACCTTCTACGGCGCGTATCTGGATAACGGCCTGGGATGCTTTGTGACGGCGGAAGTCGCACGCTTGATCGCCGAAGCGGGCGGTACCGAAAAAGTGCGGGTGATGTTTGCCATTGCCAGCTACGAAGAGATTGGCCGCTTCGGCAGCCGCGTGCTGGCCGGTGAACTCAAGCCCGATGCGCTGATTGGCGTGGATGTAAATCACGACTACGTCGCCGCCCCTGGCATTGGCGACAAGCGCATGCAATCGCTGGAGATGGGCAAAGGCTTTACGCTGTCGGTGGGTTCTATTGCCAGCGAGCAGCTCAACCGCATCATCGCCAGCGCCGCGAAAACGCAGGACATCCCCATGCAGCGAGACATTGTGGGTGTAGATACCGGCACCGACGGCATGGCGGGCGTGCTGGCCTCCATCGACAGCGCGGCCACCTCCATGGGCTTCCCCATCCGCAACATGCACACCATTTCGGAAACCGGCAATACTCAGGACGTGCTGGCCGCTATTCATGCGCTGCACCACACCATTCAAGCGCTGGATGCCATGCCGGATCTCAAACGGGAGTTCTTGGATAACCACCCCCGTTTAGACCAAGCCAGCCCACTTGCCCACCAAGGCAGCGCCAAGCCCGAAAGCGACGAAGAAGCCTCCGCTTAAACAGATCGAGTAGGAGGGGGAGTCGCCTCCCCCGTCCTCTCACACCACCGGGCAAACGGATCCGTACCACGGCGGTTCCTGTCCCCCATTATCGGGCTGAGCTTCGTTCCGCTGAATTCGCTCGCCTGTGTGCTCTGAGCGCTTCGACAGTCTTTGGGCTTCCGGCCCGCCATACAGTTATCGAGAGCCCTCCGGGGAGGCTTCTGCTCGTACACATCAGAGAGTGGTCAACTATCCACTCGTGACAGGTTCAGCCCTTCAGCTCTTGGTTAGAGAGCCTAATATGGCCTCTGCTGACTCCTGTTCGCCCATCCCGACACC
>NZ_LVIA01000002.1:0-27719 GCF_001596805.1 Halomonas sp. KX33721
AAGGCGTGCCCATGGTAGATGAGGTCATTATCGACCCTGGCAGCCAGGCCGATAAAGCGGCGCAGCAGGCGCTATTGTTTCACGTGAAACAATCGAAATTCGATGCACTGCTAACGCTGTTCTCGACACCGCGCATTGGTTGGCTAGGCATGAAAGCAGGCATTCCGCTGCGCGTTGCCCCGGCGACCAAGTGGGCGCAGGTGTTCTATAACGTACGGGTACGCCAGCGCCGCTCGCAGTCAGCAAAACCTGAGTACCAGTACAACGTTGATTTGGCTTGTGAACTGCTGGCACGCCTTTCGCTAACGCTTTCCACCCTGCCCTCGCCCCCCTTCTGGCCGCTGGATGGCGCGCAACGTCAAGCACAGCGCCAAACGTTGGTCAACGACGCTTCAGAGCACGTGGTGGTGGTTCATCCTGGCAGCGGCGGCTCGGCTGTGAATTTATCGGTGGCGCAGTACGCCGCGCTGATCACTCAAGTTCACCAGCAGTGCCAGCACTTGCCACTACGCTGGCTGATCAGCGCTGGCCCCAGTGAGCAGCCTCAGGCACAAGAGTTGAGGGAGCAGCTTGCCAAACAGGGCGTTGCAGCAGACCACTTCCCCGACACCGCAAGTGTCGACGCCTTTGCCCTACAGCTTGGCGGAGCGGACATGCTGATTGCCGGCTCAACCGGCCCGCTGCATATCGCAGGCTGCCTGGACATCGCTACAGCGGGCTTTTATCCCGCCAAGCGCTCAGCCACGCCGCTGCGCTGGCAAACCTGCAACCGGGCGGAAAAGCGCCTGGCGTTTAGCCCGCCTTCAGGCGCTGACACACAGGACATGACTGCCATCGATCTCGACGCGGCTGCCGAACAGATCTCAGCGCTGCTTCTCGGAGGTCTGCGTACGAACCCAGAGATCCGCGTACTTAGCGAAGGTTGAGTGAGCGGACAGCAGGGCTAACAACAGCCCCTGCTTGCCATCTTTAAACCCCGCCTTAAGCACATACATTTTGAGAAAGCAGGCCAGCCCGTGGCTAATGCCCTGCCACAGCGTGGCCGTTTTCCCCTGTGCGGCGCGCTGCTCTGCCCAGGCCTGGGCGTAATGCGCAGATTTTTCAAGATAGTGGCGCAGGTCGCGGTAGGTGTAGTGAAGCAGGTCGCCGGATAACGGCTTTTCAGCCAGCCCGGCTTCTACCACCAGCTTTTCATGCACCAGCGCAGCGTTATAGCCCGCCTGGTGTTTCGGGTAGAGGCGCAGCACGCGGTCTGGGTACCAGCCAGAGTGGCGAATAAAGCGGCCAAAGCACCACGACAGGCGGCTCACGCTATAGGCAGCAGGCGGCTGCTGAACAGCATCTTTAATGCTGTCGCGCAGTTCAGGCGTTACGCGCTCATCAGCATCAACCATCAAAATCCACTCACTGCTTGCCAGGGCTTCCGCCCTCTGGCGCTGAATACCAAAGCCTTGCCAATCGGCATTAACGCTCACATGGTCGGTAAATTCACGCGCAATCGCGCAGGTGTCATCCTGGCTACCCGCATCCAGCACCACGATTTCGTCGGCCCAGGTCAGCGTTTCCAGGCACTCACGTAAATGGTGCGCTTCGTTTTTGACAATTAACACAGCGGAAATAGACATAAAAAAGTCCTATCAAAAACAAATAAAATTAAGCCGTCTATAAAATCACGCCTCTCTCTCATGCCAGCACTTAAAATCAATCTTTTTTTTATTACCTGCTTGTACCTCAAGCTATCCTTTTTAGCAAACCCACCCAACATAGACGCAAAAACCCTTAATCCATTTCTACGTTTAAACACTCTAAAGAACAGCTTGAAAAAGAGAGCTAACTTTAGCAGCCCTCTTCCCAGCCTATTATAATGCTTATCTAGCAAGTGAAAATACGATATGTAGTACTCTTTTTCTAAAGAAGCTTCTTGACTAGAGCTCCCGCCTGAAGCGTGAAAAACCCGTGCAGAAGGAACAAAATAAACCTCACTACCTTGATCCCACACTCTCTTAGAAATATCCTCTTCCTCACAGTAAAGAAAGAAAACTGTATCAAAACCACCAATTTTGCAAAAAACTTTAGCATCAAAAAACATGCAGGCTCCACTAACAACTTCAACTTTTGCAGGGTGCTCAAGCTTCACTTTGTTGCTAGGAAATTTTCTCTTTGAAAAAATCCTCTGTATGCTATTTCCAAACAACTGCTTTGCTATATGCGGAAACTGCTTGTAAGAAGACGAGAACCGATTCTCTTTATCTAGTACACTCCCTGTTACCAACGCTGTTGTTGGATGGGTAATCAAAAATTTTTTTAAAAATGCTCGCCGCATCATTAAGAACTTCACAATCATTATTTATAAAAAAAATAGTAACGCCCCTTCGCAGCAGACACACCAAGCATATTTCCACCGGCAAAACCAAGATTTATAGGGCTTCTGATTATTTTAATATTTTCACCACTAAAAAAGTCGACATTCAAATTTTCAAAATCCTTCTCCTCTGAGGCATTATCTATAATTATAACTTCATAAGAAACATCCTTCGTATTTAATAAAATACTGCTCACCAAAGATTTTGTATAATTTGATGAATTATAATTAATTGTTATAAAAGAAACTTCAATATTTTCCATAGGAAATACCTAGTAATTAATAAGTGTCTATGTGGGTAGCTGGACGCAAAATATCTTATCATCCATAATCACACCATGAGTTAAAAGATATTTTTTCGCAAACTGTATTCATACTTAATTTCTTAATGAACCAAGGATACGGCATGCCCGCCTTAAGGTCACTCAAGCTTACCCCCTGGCTGCCTCTGGTTGTGATTGGCCTCAGCCTCGGCTATGCCGTTACTGTGCTAACTCGCCTGCCCTGGTGGACACTCTTTTTGACCGCAGCCGTATGGATTGGGGTCGGCCTAAAACTGCGTTGGGGTGCACCGCTCAATGCTCGCTACCGGGCTATGTGGCCGTGGTCGCTTGCGCCACTTAGCCTATTTAGCATCTATGTTTATTTGGCCGACAGCTTCGGAAACGTCGACCTCGGGGCGGTGTTTTTTCATTTACAGGCGGGCATGGCGGAGCATGGCGGGGCAGGTAAAATGCTGCTGGCACTGTCCTACACGCTCACCGTACTGGCGGTGCTGGCATCCGTAACGTGGTTGTCGCGCCACGATCAGCGCTGGCGATTAACCGAGCGCTTCTTTGCCATTGCGCTGCTGGCGGCTAACCCGCTGCTCTATGGCATTGGCCAGCGCAGTGCCGCCATTGTGACTGACGACGGCGCGTGGTTAGACCGCCGCTATGTGCCACCGCCTACCGGCGACCAGCCCGATGCCCCCAACCTACTGCTGATGTATTTAGAGAGCATAGAGCGCACCTACAGCAATGAGCTGTTTGGTGATGCGTATGCGGACTTAACCGCGCTAGGCGAACGCGGGCTGGTGTTTGAGGGCATTCACCAGATGGAGAATACCGGCTGGACAATGGCCGGGATGATCGCCAGCCAGTGCGGCGTGCCGCTTATGCCTGCGGGGCTTCTACACGATAGCCAGTTTGAACCGCTTTCCAAGGTAGTACCTGGCGTTGACTGCTTGGGAGATGTGCTGGCTGAACAAGGCTATCGGCTTAGCTTTTTGGGCGGTGCCAGCACGCAGTTTGCCGGGAAGGGGCTTTTCTATCGCGGCCACCAGTTCAATACCGTGAAAGGCAAAGAGGAGCTGCTGCCTGAACTCGATGACCCAGAGTATGTGAATAGCTGGGGGCTGTATGACGATACGCTATACGACTTTACTGCTGACGAAATACGCCGCCTGAACGAAGAAGATAACGGCCCCTGGGCGGTGGTGAACTTGAGCATCGCGGGGCACGCGCCTAGTGGGTTCCCCTCACAGACCTGCCAGGACCGCCAGGGCGAATTTGATGGTCAGGATATTCTCTACTCGGTGGAGTGCTCTGCGCGCCAAGCGCGTGATTTTATCGAACAGTTAGAGCAAGAGGGGCTGCTGGAGAATACGCTGGTCGTAGTGTTAAGTGATCATCTCACCATGCGCGTATCGGTATGGGATCAACTCACCGCGCTGGATCGCGACAATACGCTCATCATGCTAGGTGATGGCATTAGGCCACAGCGGGTGCGTCGAAGCGCTACCATGCTGGATGTGTTTCCCACTATTTTGGATGCCATGGGCCTGCCGCTAAACGATAACCGTGCCGGGTTAGGTGCGTCACTGCTGAGCAGTCAGCCCACGCTGGTCGAAATCCATGGGCTTGAGACGCTGAATGAGCGGCTACGGGAGGAGACAGCCCTCCAGCATCGACTCTGGGAAGGGCTCGCCCCACAGCGGCGTGAAAACGAAGAGAGCATCGCTGAACAGGTCACAGAGACACCCGCCGATCTCGCCGACGAAGTAGAGATTATGCGCTAACGATCACCCCGTTAGCGTTCTGCCGGCCGGCACGCATGGCTTGGTAAACGCGCTCTACGTCTAGCTCATTTAAGCAGTTGGTGTGGCCCAGGGGGCAAGTTCGCTGAAAGCACGGCGAGCAGGAGAGCCCCAGGTAGTGAATTACCGCATTGTTCGTGAGCGGTGGCGTGTAGGCAGGTGAGGAGGAGCCATAAAGCGCATGGATTCTTACGCCCACGGCGGCTGCCACATGCATCAGGCCCGAATCGTTGGTCACAACCTGACGGCAGTCGGCCAGCAAATCCACCGCATCCGCTAGCTGCGTTTTTCCACATAGGTTATGCGTGTGGGGTAAGCCCTGCACAATGGCTTGCCCCGCCGCCTGATCTTTGGCCCCGCCCAGTACGCGTACCTCAAAGCCATCTTTGATCAGCCTTGCTGCCAGTTGGTGGAAGTACTCAAGCGGCCACTGTTTGGCCGGGCCATACTCTGCGCCCGGCATCATGCCTATGGCGGGGCGTGATGACAGTGCGTGGGTAAGACGCAGGTTCACCAAATTATCCCGATCAATGGTGAGCCGTGGTTTGGGGATCGCAAACTGACCGGTTTGCGCCTCCTCCAAAGGCAGCCCTAGTGACACAAAGCGTTTAACGGTTTGGTCCAGCACCTGCTTGTCTAGCTTGCGGCGCTCTTTTAACAGCCCGTAGCGGTGCTCACCTAAAAAACCCACCCGCTCGGGAATGCGCGCCATAAAGGGCACCAGCGCTGCTTTCCAGGAGCGCGGCAGCACGATGGCGCGGTCAAAGCGGCCGCGCAATCTGGCCGCCAGCTCGCGGCGGCTTGCCAGCCCAAACTCACCGTGGCCCACCGCCAATGGCAACACCTCATCTACTTCTGGCATACGCTCAAGAATCGGCTGAGACCAAGCGGGGGCGACCACCCCAAGGGTGGCACCCGGGTAGCGCGCTTTTAAGGCCATAAATAGGCTCTGTGCCATGACCATATCGCCTACCCAGGAGGGGCCTACTACCAGCAGTCGCTTGGCAGAGTTAGCCATTTAGCCACTCCAAGTACGCCTTAACGCCCTGGGCGACAGTTTTGAATTCCACGTCACAACCTGCCGCACGCAGTTGGCTAATATCGGCACGCGTGTAGCTTTGGTAGCGCCCTTTCAACTCTTGGGGGAAGGGAATGTAGTCGATTTCGCCCTGGCCATAGAAGTCGATGACCGCTTCGCCAATCGCCTTGAACGGCTCCGCACGGCCAGTGCCCAAATTGAAGATGCCCGAGGCGCTGGGGTTGTCCAGGAACCAGAGATTTACATCGACCACATCGCCTACGTAGACAAAATCGCGGCTCTGCATGCCCGCCTCATAGCCGCCGTAAGCACCGAACAGCTTCAGCGTTTCGCCGTTACGGATCTGCAGGTGGTTGTGGTACGCCACGCTGGCCATCTTGCCTTTATGCTGCTCTCGCGGCCCGTAAACGTTGAAGTAGCGGAAACCTACCACCTGCGTGGTCAGCTCGTTCCAGCGCGAGCGAACGTGCTGATCGAACAGCAGTTTGGAGTAGCCGTAGACGTTGAGCGGCTTTTCATACTCTGGCGCTTCCTTGAACACCTCGCTGCCGCCGTAGGTCGCCGCTGACGACGCGTACAGAAAAGGAATACCCAGTTTTTCACAGTAGTTGAGCAACACTTTGGAGTACTCGAAGTTATTCTCCATCATATAGTGCCCATCCCACTCGGTTGTATCCGAACAGGCCCCTTCATGGAAAATCGCATCGATGGTGGGCAAGTCCACCGTTTCACCACGTAGCGCGGCTTTCACGCGGGCGATGAAATCGTCTTTATCCAAGTAGTCAGCCAGCGTGCAGTCCGCCAAATTGACGAATTTGGTGCCATCGCGCAGGTCGTCGACCACCATCACATCGTCACGGCCGCGAGCATTTAGCGCTTTGACAATATTGGCGCCGATAAACCCGGCACCGCCTGTTACCACGATCATCTCGTTCTCCTTACCAAAAGCGGCTCTTTGGCTAACGTGCCTATAACCCATCTGCCTGTGATTGTATACTTGACGGCTTATGAATTCATGGCCAACGGTGCTTTCCGCGATGAGTGTTTCGACAAACCAATCGACACCCGATGTGTCGACCTTTCAAGGCTTGATCCTTGCTCTGCAACAGTACTGGGCAGAACAGGGCTGCGTCATCCTCCAGCCCCTCGATATGGAAGTCGGCGCGGGCACCTTCCACCCCGCCACCTTCCTGCGGGCGATTGGCCCAGAAACTTGGAACGCTGCCTACGTTCAGCCTTCCCGCCGTCCAACCGACGGCCGCTACGGCGAAAACCCCAACCGCCTGCAGCACTACTACCAGTTTCAGGTGGTGATGAAGCCCTCCCCCAGCAACCTACAGGATCTTTACCTAGGCTCGTTGAAGCGTTTGGGGCTCGACCCGCTGATCCACGACGTGCGCTTCGTGGAAGACAACTGGGAGTCCCCCACGTTAGGTGCCTGGGGCCTTGGTTGGGAAGTATGGCTCAACGGCATGGAAGTGACTCAGTTCACCTACTTCCAGCAGGCGGGCGGCATCGAGTGCTACCCCGTCACCGGCGAGCTGACCTATGGGCTTGAGCGTATCGCCATGTACCTGCAGAACGTCGATAGCGTTTACGACCTGGTATGGGCCATCGCGCCGGACGGCAGCAAAGTGAGTTATGGCGATGTCTACCTGCAAAACGAGCGCGAGCAGTCTGCGTATAACTTTGAGCACGCAGATGTGGATCAGCTCTTCGCGGCGTTTGATCACCAGGAAAAAGAGTGCAGCAAACTCTTGGCCGCAAGCCTGCCGCTGCCCGCTTACGAGCAGGTGCTGAAAGCGTCCCATACGTTTAACCTGCTGGACGCACGCCACGCGATCTCCGTCACGGAACGTCAGCGCTTCATCCTGCGCGTACGCACCATGGCGCGTGACGTCGCTACCGCCTACTTCGAGTCTCGTAAAGCAGCAGGCTTCCCCATGGCACCGGAAGCATTACGCCGTGAACTGTTACAAGAAGAGCTCGCCGAGCAGGGAGACGCATAATGGCCGTTGATACGCTTTTATTAGAACTGGGCGCAGAAGAACTTCCGCCAACCGCGCTGGACGCGCTCTCAGACGCGTTTGCTGCCGGCATTGAAAAAGGCCTACAGGAAGCCGAAATTCCCTTCCAAGCGGTGACCGCCTACGCCACGCCGCGCCGCTTAGCCGTACAAGTCACCGGGCTTGCCGACAAGCAGCCAGACCGTGAAGTAGAGCGCCGAGGCCCTGCCCTGGCCGCCGCGTTTAAAGACGGTGCCCCCACCAAAGCGGCAGAAGGTTTTGCCCGCTCCTGCGGTGTCAGCGTGGATGATCTGATCCACCTGGAAACCGATAAGGGCACCTGGCTTGGCTACCGCGAACAGCAGCAGGGCGACAGCGTTCAAGCGCTACTGCCTGAGATGGTGCGTAAAACACTACAGTCGCTGCCGGTGCCCAAGAACATGCGCTGGGGTGCGTCCCGCGTTGAGTTCTCCCGCCCGGTTCACTGGCTGGTGGCGCTGTATGGCAACGAGGTGATTGCCGCCGAAGCCCTTGGCCTTCAAGCCAGCCGTACCACCTACGGCCATCGCTTCCACGCGCCGGATGCAATTCAACTTGAGCATGCCGACGACTACCTTGCGGCACTGGAAAATGCCTACGTATTGGCAGACCGCCAGCGTCGCCGGGAGCGTATTCGTGAGCAGGTGCTCGCCGAGGCCGAAGTCCAGGAAGCCAACGCCGTCATCGACGAGGACCTGCTGGTAGAGGTCAGCGGTTTGGTGGAGTGGCCCGTCGCACTGACCGGCAGCTTCGACGAGCGCTTTTTGGAAGTGCCCGCGGAGTGTCTGATCTCCTCCATGAAGGCCAACCAGAAGTACTTCCACCTGCTGGATGATCAGGGCAAGCTGAAGCCGTTGTTCATCACTATCTCGAACATCGAGAGCCAAGACCCTGATCAGGTCATCTCCGGCAATGAAAAGGTCATTCGCCCACGCTTGGCGGATGCGGCCTTCTTCTACGATACCGACCGCAAGCACACGCTGGCCTCGCGCATTCCGCAATTAGAAAGCGTGGTCTTCCAGCAGCAGCTGGGCACGCTGGCGGATAAAGCCCGCCGCAGCACGGCCATCGCCACTTTCATCGCTGAGCGCATCCAGGGTGACGTGGCTCATGCACAACGCGCCGTGGCCCTGGCCAAATGTGATCTCGTTACCGAAATGGTACTCGAATTCCCCGAGCTGCAGGGCATTATGGGCCGCTACTACGCCGAGCAGGATGGCGAACCGGCGGAGGTTGCCCAGGCGCTGGAGGAGCAGTATCTACCCCGCTTTGCCAGCGATGCGATTCCGCAAAGTTTGACCGGCCAAGCGCTGGCACTAGCTGATCGTTTAGATACCCTGGTGGGCATCTTCGGTATCGGCCAGCGCCCCACGGGCGCAAAAGACCCCTTCGCCCTGCGCCGCGCCTCCATTGGCGTGCTGAACATTCTGGTGAAAGGCGAGCTGAATCTCGACTTGCGTGAACTGCTGCAAGTGGCGGCTGATCAGCACCAGAATCTGCCAAAAGCCGACGGCCTAGTAGAAGACGTACTGACGTATATGCTCGACCGCTTCCGCGCCTGGGGCCAGGAGGAGGGTATCTCTGCTGAGATGTACCTCGCCGTCCGCGCTCGTCCGGTCACCAAACCGCTGGATTTTGCGCGTCGCTTACGTGCCGTCAAAGCCTTTGCTCAACGTGAAGAAGCCGCAGCCCTGGCCGCTGCCAACAAGCGTGTTTCCAACATCCTGAGCAAGCAGGAGCATGATGGCAGCACTCAGGTAGAGGCCTCGCTTCTTCAAGAAGCGGCGGAAAAAGCGCTGTTTGAAGCGGTCACGGCTAGCCAGCAACAGGTGGCTCCGCTGTTTGCAGCAGGTGATTACCAGCAGGCGCTAGACACGCTCGCCACGCTGCGCGAGCCGGTCGATGCGTTCTTTGATCAAGTGATGGTCATGGCGGATGACGATGCCATTCGCCGTAACCGCCTTGCCCTGCTTGCCAGCCTGCAGGCGCTGTTCCTGGAAGTGGCCGACATCTCTCAGCTACCCCAGTGATACGATGAGTGTTTAGAGCGTCGACTGCTCTGAAGGCGTAACCGATAGCCCGGCTTTTGATAAGTCGGGCTTTTTATTGAGCACATGAATGTTTCACGTGAAACACTCGCTCATTCGCACTTCAGGGCTTACGCTAATGTTGACGTTTTTGCCCACCGCATTAAGAGGAGCCCCATGATTACTGCTCAGCAGCTTGTGATACTGGATCGCGATGGCGTGATTAATCACGACTCGGATGCTTATATCAAATCCCTTGCCGAATGGATCCCCTACCCTTCTGCCATTAGCGCGATTGCCCGCCTTACCCAGGCAGGCTTTACCGTGGCGGTGGCTACTAATCAATCCGGCATCGCCCGTGGCTTCTACGATGAAGCTACGCTGAACACTATGAATGAGCGCTTACATGGGCTGGTGGAAGCGGAAGGCGGCCAAATTGCCCATATCGCTTACTGCCCTCACGGCCCCGATGATCAGTGCGGCTGCCGTAAACCGCTTCCTGGGTTATTTACCGAGATACAGGACAAACTAACGCTTTCCAGTCTGAAAGGCAGTTGGATGGTGGGCGATAGCCTACGCGATCTGCAAGCGGGTGAATCGGTGGGATGCCGTAGCGTTCTCGTGAAAACGGGTAAAGGGGAAAAGACCCTCGCAAAAGGGGACGGGCTAGAGCATGCCTTGGTCTACGCTGATTTAGCTGCCTTTGTTGACGATTTAATTGCAGGTGTCTTGGACTAACCTTTCCACAATTTTCATACTAGCCTTGAACACCACCACCCATAAAAAAACCGCAGGCGCTTCGCCTACGGTTTTTTGCTTTTCAATGTTTCACGTGAAACACATTGAAGAGGCTTTTTAGATATCGAGGTTAGCAACGAGCGCGTTGGTCTCGATAAAGTCGCGACGCGGCTCAACTTCATCACCCATCAAGGTGTTGAACATCATATCCGCCGCTACCGCATCTTCAATAGTAACCCGCAGCATACGACGGCTATCCGGATCCATGGTGGTTTCCCACAGCTGGTCTGGATTCATCTCACCTAGCCCTTTATAGCGCTGCACAGAGAGGCCACGCTGGCCTTCCTGCATTAGCCAAGTCAGCACTTCAGAGAAGTGTGCAACGGGCTTCTGGCGCTCACCACGGGCGATGTAGGCACCTTCATCCAACAAGCCGTTGAGGGTTTCCCCTAAGCCTGCCATGGCGCGGTAATCAGCACTTTCAAAGAAGTCCAGGCCCCACACGTATTCTGTGGTGACGCCGTGGGCAATCAGCGATACCGCCGGTAAATGCAGGCCACGCTCTGTGTCTTCTTGCAAGTAGAACTGATAGCGCGGGCCGCCTTCATAGGCCACCATGTCATCCATGGCTTTCTGCAGCTCGGCAATCCAGTTTTCCATGGTGACGCGGTCTTTCAAGCTAGGCTCACCCTGTAGCGCGGTAGCATGTACTACCTGCTTCAATACTTCGATGGGGTAAACCCGCGCCAAACGGTCAATTCGCTTCATCACGTTGCGATACTGATTCACCAGCGCTTCTAGCTGTGAGCCAGCAATGCCCGGCGCATCCGCATTAACGTGCAGCCCTGCTCCATCCAGTGCGGTGGTGGTCAGGTAATCAATCATGGCCTGCTCATCTTTCAGATAGAGCTCTTGCTTACCACGTTTGATTTTATAAAGCGGCGGCTGGGCAATAAAGATATGCCCACGCTCAATCAGCTCGGGCATTTGACGGAAGAAGAACGTCAGTAGCAGCGTACGAATATGCGAACCGTCTACGTCGGCGTCAGTCATGATAATGACCGAGTGGTAGCGCAGCTTATCGGGATTAAACTCTTCCCGACCAATGCCGCAGCCCAGCGCCGTGATTAGCGTGCCCACTTCAGCGGAGGAAAGCATTTTATCGAAGCGCGCTTTTTCGACGTTCAGGATTTTACCTTTCAACGGCAGAATGGCCTGGGTACGACGATCACGCCCCTGCTTGGCACTCCCCCCCGCCGAGTCACCCTCCACCAGGTAAAGCTCCGACTGGCTTGGGTCTTTCTCCTGGCAATCGGCTAGTTTGCCCGGCAAACCCGCGATATCCAGAGCGCCTTTGCGGCGGGTCATGTCTCTAGCTTTTCGCGCCGCCTCACGGGCACGGGCCGCGTCCAGCATCTTGTTGACGATGGCTTTGGCTTCGTTGGGTTTTTCGATCAGGTAGTCGGCAAACAAGCGACCCATCTCCTGCTCCACCGCCGTCTTCACCTCGGACGAGACGAGCTTGTCCTTGGTTTGCGATGAAAACTTCGGATCGGGCACTTTGACGGAGATGATCGCCGTCAGGCCTTCACGGGCGTCGTCGCCCGACGTGTTCACTTTGGCTTTTTTCAGCAGACCTTCCGCTTCGATATAGTGGTTTAGCGTACGCGTTAGCGCAGCGCGGAACCCTGCCAAGTGGGTACCGCCATCCCGCTGAGGAATGTTGTTGGTGTAACAGAAGATGTTCTCTGTGAAGGCATCGCTCCACTGCATTGCCACTTCGACTTCCACACCATCATCACGCCCAGCGTTGAAGTGAAATACCGGGTTCAGAACGGTTTTGTTTTTGTTCAAGTGGTCAACGAAGGCTTTCAAACCACCTTCGTAATGGAACAGCTCCTCTTTGCCGCTACGCTCATCCATCAGGCGAATGGCTACACCCGAGTTGAGGAAGGAGAGCTCACGCAGGCGTTTCGCCAGAATATCGTAGTGGAATTCGATGTTGGCAAACGTCGCCGGAGACGGGCGAAAATGCACGCGGGTACCGCTTTTTTCCGTTTTTCCTACGACGCTTAGCGGCGCTTGCGGCACGCCGTGATGATAAATTTGCTCAAACACCTCCCCTTGGCGCCAAATCGTCAGGCGCAGCTCTTCTGAGAGCGCGTTCACCACCGACACACCCACGCCGTGCAAGCCGCCCGATACTTTATAAGAGTTATCGTCGAACTTACCGCCCGCGTGGAGCACCGTCATGATGACTTCCGCCGCAGAGACGCCCTCGCCCTCGTGTAGCTCGGTCGGAATACCCCGGCCATTATCGCTCACGGTTACCGATTCATCCGCGTGGATGACCACTCGAATTTCGCTACAGTGGCCTGCCAAGGCTTCATCGATGGAGTTATCCACCAACTCGAAAACCATGTGGTGCAGCCCGGTGCCGTCGTCGGTATCACCGATGTACATGCCTGGACGCTTACGTACTGCGTCTAGCCCTTTGAGCACCTTGATGCTTGATGAATCGTAAGCCTGCTCGCTCATTGACCACTCCGTCGTGAAGTCTGTCTCGTTCCGTGTCGTCTACCCATCTGGCTGGCACTGGCTAAACCCTTGCTCGGAGTGTTTCACGTGAAACATCTCAACGGCAGTAGTGGGCTGCCAGACATCGCTTAGCGCGGTGGGCTCGACGCTGGTAATAAATGCTTGGCACTGCATCTCTTCAAGCAAAGCGCAGAACTGGCGGCGGTGATGCTCGTCCAGCTCTGCCGGTAAATCATCTATCAAATAAATGCAGTGCCGCTGTGCGGTACTTTCCAGAAGCCTTCCTTGAGCGAGCTTTAATGCACTCACTACCAGCTTCTGCTGGCCTCTGGAAAGCACCTCAATTGCGGGCTGCTTGTTCAACCGAATACGCAAATCGGCGCGCTGTGGGCCCTGCTGCGTAAACCCCATCTGCTGGTCGGTTTCTCGGCTATCGTGCAGTACATCTGCCAGCGAGCGTTGTTTATCCCAGCCTCTGGCATAGCGGAGTGTTAACCCGGGCAGCGGCAGCAATTTTTTCAGTGTTTCATCAAATACGGGCAAGAACTCACTAAACCATGCTTGGCGTAGCCTATCCATCTGCTCTCCCCAATGGGCGAGCTCCTGCTCCCACACCGCTATTTCACTGGCCGCTATTCTACCACGCCTAAGGAGTGCATTCCGATGTTTCACCGCCCGGCGAGTCCGCTGCCACGCGTCTAGGAAGTGATGTTTCACGTGAAACACTCCCCAGTCTAAGAACTCACGGCGACCAGCGGGTGGCCCTTCCAGCAAACGAAAAGCATCAGGATTAATAAGCTGGAGCGGCATAGCTTCTACCAGCTCAGCCAATCGGACACCCTTTTCGCCACGCAAACGCAGCTCCAGCTCACGCTGAGCCCGCATTCGCCTTACCCCCAGCGTCACCTCAGGGTCTCCTGCTAAGCGGCCGTACAGCGTCATATACGGCGCCTCTGACTGAATGGCATTTTTCAGCTGACGAGTACGAAAAGAGCGTCCCATGCCTAGAATATGAATACCTTCCAGAAGACTGGTCTTACCGCTACCGTTCACGCCATAGATAACATTGATACGTGGTGACGGATGGATCGTAACCGGGGCCAAGTTACGCAGTCCGTGAAAAGTGAGTTGTGTCACGCTCATCCGCGAATGCTACCTAGTAAGACCATAAAACGCGCTATCCGTTGCCAAATGCGAAAACGGCGCTTCTGACAAGTAGAAGCGCCGTTTTCATTCAGTCCCAATGCGGTTATAAGCGCATCGGCATAACAACATACAGCGCATCACCACCGCCAGGCTCTTCCAGCAGGGCACTGCTGTTCGGGTCGGCTAGGGTAATTTGTACGCGCTCTTCATCAAGCACAGAGAGCACATCCACCAGATAGCCAACGTTAAAGCCCACTTCCATGGCGCTACCGCTGTACTCCACGGCAATGTTCTCTTCCGCTTCTTCCTGCTCAGGGTTGTTGGCCATTACTTTGAGGTTATTTTCCTCAAGATACAGCCGAACACCACGGTACTTTTCGTTGGAGAGAATGGCGGTACGTGACAGCACTTGACGAAGCTCGGCACGCTCGGCAATCAGCACCTTATCGCCATTGCGCGGCACTACGCGCTCATAATCGGGGAATTTGCCGTCAATAAGCTTAGAGGTAAACGTGAAGTCACCTGTATGCGCACGAACATGCGTTGATCCCAAGGTAAGGCTGACAGGTTCATCGCTGTCATCCAACAGGCGAGAGAGCTCTAGGATACCTTTACGGGGCACAATCAGCTTTTGAGACTGGCTTACTGCCACGTCAATGGGACGCGAGCACATCGCCAAACGGTGTCCATCGGTCGCGACCGTACGCAGCAAATTGCTCTGAATTTCCAGCAGCATACCGTTTAGGTAATAACGCACATCCTGCTGCGCCATGGCAAAGGAGGTGGACTCAATCAAATGCTTAAGCGTGCCACGCGGAACGCTGAGTTCCTGACTGCCATCGGCATCTTCAATATTAGGAAATTCTGCTACAGGAAGTGTAGAAAGTGTAAAGCGCGAACGACCACTACGTAATATCGCGCGCCCCTCTTCGACCGCTAACTGAATGTCGGACTGATCGGGCAGCGATTTACAAATATCCATCAGCTTTCTAGCCGGCACCGTAGCAGCGCCCGCTTGGTCAACTTGGCTGGCGACCGTGCGGCCTACTAGCTCAACTTCTAGATCCGTACCGGTCAGAGCGACCTGATCGCCTTCAACTTGAATCAGTACGTTAGAGAGCACAGGCAGCGTTTGGCGCCGTTCTACTACGCCCGCCACCAGAGTCAGCGGGCGAAGCAGCGCCTCTCGGGAAATGGTAAATTTCATCGAAACTCCGGTTTTCTATCCTGAAAGGCCTGCCCATGGCAGGCGTAAACAAAAAAGGTTAACTGGTTAGCAGACGAAGAAGGTTTTTGTAATCCTCACGGATATCCGCATTCTCTTCCTGCAGTGCTTTTACTTTTCGGCAGGCGTGCAGCACGGTGGTGTGGTCGCGGCCCCCAAATGCATCGCCAATTTCTGGAAGGCTATGGTTGGTTAGTTCTTTCGCCAGCGCCATAGCGACCTGTCGCGGGCGCGCTACCGAACGGGAGCGCCGCTTAGAGAGCAGATCCGCCACCTTGATTTTGTAATATTCAGCCACCGTGCGCTGAATATTATCCACCCCCACCTGCTTATCCTGCAGCGCCAGTAGGTCTTTCAGCGACTCGCGGATAAAGTCTTGAGTAATGGTTTTACCCATAAAGTGGGAGTCGGCAATGACCTTTTTCAACGCGCCTTCAAGCTCACGCACGTTAGAGCGAATCTTCTGAGCGATAAAGAAAGCAGCATCGTGGGGTAGATCCACTTTGGCTTGATCGGCTTTCTTCATCAGAATCGCCACTCGGGTCTCAAGCTCCGGCGGCTCAATGGCGACGGTCAGCCCCCACCCAAAGCGCGACTTCAGCCGCTCTTCAACGCCACTGATCTCTTTGGGGTAGCGGTCAGAGGTAAGGATCATCTGCTGACCACCCTCTAACAGCGCGTTGAACGTGTGGAAAAACTCTTCCTGAGAACGCTCTTTACCGGCAAAAAATTGAATATCGTCAATCAGCAGGGCATCGACGCTGCGATAGAAACGCTTAAAGTCGTTAATCGCATTAAGCTGCAGCGCCTTCACCATATCAGCAACAAAACGCTCGGAGTGCAGGTAGACCACGCGGGCATTTTCACGTCGGCCCGCCAGCGCATTACCCACTGCATGCATTAGGTGCGTTTTACCTAACCCAACACCACCGTATAAAAACAGCGGGTTATAAGCGCCACCAGGATTTTCGGAGACCTGACGAGAAGCCGCACGCGCCAGCTGGTTAGACTTACCTTCCACAAAGGTGTCGAAGGTAAAATTAGGGTTTAGGCCACTACTGTGCTTCAAGCTGCCTTCTACCTGCACCTGGCGCTCGTTACCACGACGGCTAGGGCCACTCTCTTCACGTAGCTGGTCGATTTCACGCTCATCGCCAATATCGCCCCGGGGGGGCGTATGGACCGCAGGTGAAGCCGGTTGAGCGGGAGCTGCCGAGACCGGATTGCCAAGCTCTCTAGGCTGTGGCGCAGGGGCTGCAGCTCGTCGGCTGCCCACGGTCAGGCTCACTTTGGGAGGCTTAGAAGGGGCAAGCTCGCGCATTAGCTCACTAATACGCTTGGCGTACTTATCACTCACCCAGTCGCGCACAAAACGATTCGGCGCCAACAAGCGTAGCTCATTGGACTCTCCTTCTTCTGCCTGCAGCGGACGTATCCAGGTATTGAACTGCTGTGAATTCAGTTCGTCCTGCAGGTAGTCCAGGCACTGTTGCCAAAGCGCGAGTGACACTCATCTCACCATCGGTTGAAAACGGCCGACCATTGTAGCGCCCAACGAAGTGGTTATCCACACGCACTAACGGCTCTTTTTCACCTGTGGACAACTTTAGGTAAGGGTTCAGGAAAACCCAGTGATGCCATGGGTACAACTCTATTTTGGGCTGTTTTGTCTTCGGTTGACCACATCAAACTCACAGTTTATTCGCTCGTTATTCGATGCTTATACACAGATTTTTTATTATTTTAAGCTGTTGATAAAATTGTGCTAAAACCACTTATCCACAAATAGTATCCCCACTATTAATAACAGTAGGTTTTAAATAACTTCATTAGTAATAGTAGTGTGCCCCAAGTTGAATCGACTCCACAGCGGAGACGCGCCGCCATTGCCTTTTTCGAGCTTTTTATGCAAGGAAAAATTGCACCCGGCGCGGGAAGTCTCTACAATTTCCGGTCTTGAATTGAAACTCCCCGGCTAGTTCCTCACTGGACCGGGTCTTTTGGAATTCACTTTCCGTCCTAAACCACGTGGGAATAACGAGTTATGAAACGCACTTTTCAACCTAGCGTTCTCAAGCGCAAGCGCGCGCATGGCTTCCGTGCTCGTATGGCAACCAAAAACGGCCGTGCCGTGATCGCACGCCGCCGCGCCAAAGGCCGCAAGCGTCTGAGCGCCTGATCTCGGATTGCGTGTGTCGCCTCAAGGCTTTCCCCGGTGCTTACGTTTGCTAAACGCTGGGGATTTTAGTCACGTGTTTGAACAGGCAGACCTGAAAGTTCATGGCAAAGGTATGATGGCGCTCGCGCGCATGAGTACCCGGGGACATCCCCGCATTGGACTGGTGGTCAGCAAAAAAAATGTGAAGCTCGCTGTTGATCGTAACCGCTTCAAGCGACTCGTTCGGGAATCTGTTCGTCTGCGTCAAGATCACTTACCCTCTGTGGATATTGTGATATTGGCAAAGCGCGGCGCTCAGGATATCGATAACGAAACGCTCACTCGCCAGCTACACGGCATGTGGAAACGGCTTCAGCGCGACGCACAGGCGGTGTCTGCACCTCCCCCGCCTAATGGCGTAACACGTGACGCTTGACGACGCACCTCGCCGCTCGACCTTGGCCTGCCGCTTGGCAGGCTTTCGTGTGTCATGGGTCGAGTAAATGACACTGCGCCATTAGCATGTTCACCACCCATCGGGCAGAACCCTCATGGACGTAAAACGACTTTTATTACTGATTCCACTGGCCGTACTAGCCTACCTTCTGGTTATACAGTGGAATCAGGATTACGGGCAGACTACCTACGATTCGACGCCAGAGATCACCCAAAGCAGCAATGGGGCTCCTGCGAACGAAAGCGGTAGCGACGATCTCTCCGTCCCCAGTACTTCTGCGCCTAACAACGCTATTAGCGAAGGCGTTGGCGATGAGCAAAGCGACACCGCCAGCCGTGATTTCATTGCGGTCACCACGGATGTTCTAGACGTACGCATCGACCCCTTCGGTGGCGATATCGTCTACGCAGCCTTGCCGCAGCACAAACTAACGCTGGATTCCGACCGTAATTACGTGCTGTTGTCAGATAACGCCACGCGCAGCTATGTTGCTCGCTCCGGCCTTCAACTGGATGGTCAGGCAAGCCGCATTGCTTTTACTCCCGAGCGTAACGAGTACCGCTTGGGCGATGACGAAGAGCAGATCAGCGTCGATTTGACAGCTAACGTGAATGGTGTCGACGTCATCAAACGTCTGACATTCGAGCGCGGTAGCTATGCGGTCAATGTGAGTTACTACCTGGCCAACAATACCGAAGCACCGGTTTCCGCTCGATTCATTGGCCAGCTAGCCCGTGACAATAGCCCGGACCCGTCTAGCGGTGTGGCCATGGGGATGAACTCCTACCTGGGGGCCGCCTATTCCACGCCTGAAGCGCGCTACGAGAAGATCGATTTCGATACGATCCAAAAACGTAACTTCGAGAATCGCGAGGCCCAAGGCGGATGGATAGCGATCATCCAGCACTACTTTGTGTCCGCCTGGGCACCGCCTCAAAACCAGCAGAATCTCTACTACGTAACGACCGATTCTCGAGATCGTAACGTAGTGGCCTTCGCTGGCCCCACCAGCAGCGTGGCTCCCGAGGGTGAAGCCACGCTGAGCGCAACGCTTTACATGGGCCCGAAGGTGCAAGACTACCTCGAGCAAGTCGCACCGAACCTCAAGCTCACCGTGGATTACGGTTGGTTGTGGTTCATTGCCAACCCGCTGTTCTGGCTGCTGGATAAGATCCACGACATCGTGGGCAACTGGGGCTGGTCCATCGTACTACTCACCGTATTGGTGAAGTTGGTGCTGTTCCCGCTCTCTGCGAAGGCCTACAAGTCGATGGCGCGTATGCGCAAACTGGGCCCAGAGATGCAGCGTCTTAAAGAGATGTATGGCGATGACCGCCAGAAAATGTCTCAAGAGATGATGAAGTTCTACCAGAAAGAGAAGATCAATCCGCTGGGTGGCTGTTTGCCGATTCTGGTACAGATGCCGGTATTTATCGCCCTTTACTGGATGCTGCTGGAATCCGTTGAGCTGCGCCACGCGCCGTTCATATTCTGGATCCAGGATCTCTCGGTGAAAGACCCCTACTTCATCTTGCCGATTCTGATGGGTATCTCGATGTTTGTTCAGCAGATGCTGAACCCGACACCGCCAGACCCCATGCAGGCGAAGATCATGAAGATGCTGCCGATTATCTTCACCTTCTTCTTCCTGTGGTTCCCGGCAGGCTTGGTCATCTACTGGGTGGTCAACAACATCATCTCGGTGGCGCAGCAGTACTTCATTACGCGCAGCATCGAGAAGGATCCAAGCGTCGGCAAAGGGATGCGAACCAAGTAATCGCCCCCTCTGCTACTCCCAGACCCCCGCCTTTGCGGGGGTCTGGCGTTTTAGGGCGAAGGTGCTCATCATGAGCGCCATCGCGAAACACTCTCTCCCTCTTTCGTCTTTAGGAAGCGTCATGGCCGACCGACTCTATACCCAAGACACCATTACCGCCTTGGCAACCCCCCCTGGCCGTGGCGGCGTGGGCATCATTCGCGTGTCAGGCCCCGCCTGCCGCTCGATAGCCGCTGAGATACTGGGTGACTGCCCTGCTCCTCGTCACGCCCACTATGGCCCGTTTCATGGCGCTGAGGGCACTATTGACGAGGGCATCGCGCTGCTGTTCAACGGCCCTCACTCCTTCACCGGTGAAGACGTGCTGGAGCTGCAGGGCCACGGCGGCCCCATCATTATGGATATGCTGCTTGAGCGCTGCCTGCAGCTAGGCGCTCGCCTGGCACGGCCAGGGGAGTTCTCCGAACGGGCGTTTCTAAACGACAAGCTGGATTTAGCCCAAGCGGAAGCAATTGCCGACCTGATTGATGCTACCTCCCGCTCCGCCGCTGAAAACGCCGTGCGCTCGTTACAGGGCGAGTTCTCACAGCGGGTCTCCGCCCTGGTCGAACGGCTGATTGAGCTGCGCGTTTACGTGGAAGCCGCCATCGATTTCCCAGAGGAGGAGATCGACTTTCTCGCCGATGGCCATGTCGCCACGCACTTAGAGAGTGTTCAGCAGGCGCTGGTTGCTGTTCGTAAGGCCGCAGGGCAAGGCGCTCTGCTACGCGAGGGCATGAGCGTGGTGATTGCAGGACGCCCCAATGCAGGTAAATCGAGCCTACTGAACGCGCTGACCGAGCAGGATACGGCTATTGTGACGGACATCGCGGGCACCACTCGTGACGTACTCCGGGAGTACATTCACCTAGACGGCATGCCGCTGCATATTATTGATACCGCCGGGCTGCGTGATACGCCCGATGCAGTAGAGAAAATCGGTGTTGCCCGGGCATGGGAAGAGATCGAAAAGGCCGACCGCGTACTGCTTATGGTGGATGCTTCCACCACAGCGGCTACCGACCCAATGAGCATCTGGCCTGAGTTCGTGGAGCGCCTCCCCGATCAAAGGAGGCTTACCCTGGTGCGTAATAAAATCGATGCCAGTGCTGAAGCGCCGGGCATTGAATTATCCACAGCCACTCCGATTATTCGGCTATCTGCGAAAACCGGAGAGGGTGTGGATAGTTTGAAAACGCATCTGAAAGAGGTGATGGGCTTCTCTGCAACCACCGAGGGCCGCTTCTCCGCCCGCCGCCGCCACCTGGATGCCCTTGACCGCGCCATGGCTGCACTCGATACCGGGCGAGCACAGCTAGATGGCTACGGTGCAGGTGAGCTGCTTGCCGAAGACCTAAGGGATGCGCAGCAGGCGCTGGGGGAGATCACCGGCGAATTTAGCGCCGATGATCTGCTCGGCGAAATTTTTGGCAGCTTCTGCATCGGCAAATAACCGAGCCACTCGTAACACATCATCCACCACGACTATCCGTCACTACTCGCCCACCAGCCATTTGGCGCGGTAGTGGCTGTGGCTCCCCAGCAGCGGTGTCACCTGCGACATCGCTGCAGCAAGCTGCTCATCCAGCCCCCAGGGCGGATTGATGACCACCATGCCGCTACCGTACATCCCGTGCGCACTCTCCCCCGCGGCCCGTAGCAGCAGCTCGCTGTGCCAAATTTTACGAATACCGCTCGCTTCAAGCCCACTGAGCAACGTTTCGTGATGCCCAGCAGGCAGCAGCGGGTACCAAATCATCAACACGGCGTGGCGCACTTTTTCCAGGGTATAAGCAACCGCGTCGACAACCTCTTGATACTCCGCTTTGCGCTCGTAGCTAGGGTCTACTAACACGCACATTCGTGGCGTCGCCACCGGCACCAACTGTTTCAGCCCCTGCAACCCATCGCCGTATACGCGACGTGCCTGCTTTGGCAGCGTCTGGCCACTCAAATGTTCATGCTCACCCGGGTGTAGTTCAAATAGACGCAGTTGGTCATGGTCACGTAGCGCCTTAGCAAGCCACCAGGGTGACCCCGGGTAGTGAGATAGCACATCAGCGTTGGGTTGTGCTGAATTCAAAGCGGTAAGCCAACGGCTAAGCAACGGGTCGCTCAGCTGCTGTCGGGCCTGCCAGAGCGGAGCGATGCCTTCCCGATACTCTTGAAGCCGCTGGGTCTCTTTGGTGGCTAGCGGATAGAGGCCTCTCCCCGCATGACTATCAACATATGTAATTGCTGATTTTTTACGTAATAAATAATCAGCCACCGCAAAAAGCGTTAAATGCTTCTGGACATCGGCAAAGTTTCCGGCGTGGTAGGCGTGTTGATACGACAGCATGGCAGCTCGCTAGCAATTGAACAAAAAAAAAAGCCCGCTATGTGAGCATAGCGGGCGTTGGACGGCAATGCCGAGATTAACGCATATTACTGGCCGTTGCCGGTAGGCGTCAGGGTGATTTCTACACGACGGTTCTGCGCGCGGCCCTGCTCGGTAGCATTGCTTGCCACCGGCTGGTTAGCACCATAGCCCATGGTGTTCAACCGCATGGAGGACACGCCGTTCTGACTCAGGTAGCTACCAACCGACTGGGCACGGCGCTCTGAAAGGCGCTGGTTGTAGCTGGCATCACCGGTACTGTCCGTGTGGCCGGCAATGTTTACACGGGTATCGGTGTACTGAGTGAGAACATTCGCCACTTCGTTCAGGGCGCTGCGCGCATCAGCTGTGAGTTCAGCGGAATCAAACCCGAACGTGACGCTGCTAGGCATGTTAAGCACAATATCATCGCCACGGCGGTCAATTTCAATACGCGAGCCTTGCAGATTGTCACGCAACTGCTGCTCTTGACGGTCCATATAAGCACCCATACCCGCGCCGGCAGCCGCGCCTACTGCGGCGCCAATTAGCGCACGGTCACGACGGCTCGTACTGCCATCACCGGATAAAGCGCCCGCCGCTGCACCAATCGCTGCACCAATACCGGTGCCCATGGCGGTGCTCGAGCGCTGCGTTTGACCGCCGTAAGGATCGGACGTCGCGCAGCCAGCCAGTAATATCGCCGCTGCCAGTGGGGTCAGTAGTCGAGAAATACGCATCACTCACTCCTTGCTTATGATTGGGTTATTGCCTTATTGATCGCTGGTCACTTGTACTGATCACTTCACTTGTACTGATCACTCTTCGCTGATTAAGGCCAGCAACTCATTTAAGAATAATAGACCTTGAGGCGATGCACGCAGCTTTTCAGGCATTTCCATTAAAAGTCCTTTTTCTTGAGCACTGTGTAAACGCGCAAGTAACAGTGCCTCTGGTTGGCCAGTGTGAGCCGCCCAATCCGCCAATGGTACCCCTTCGGTTAAACGCAGCGCGTTCATGGCAAACTCCAGCGGTAACCCGTTTGGCTCAATGAGCTGCTGGCCTGCTACGAAGCCACGCGGATCATTGGCACGGCGCAAGTACGCATCGGGCTGACGCGTTTTCCAACGCCGTTCGATCTGCCATTTCCCTTGGAAGTCTATGTAGGAGAGCTTTCCATGAGCACCTGCACCGATTCCCAGGTAGTCGCCAAATCGCCAGTAGTTCAGGTTATGGTGGCTCTGTAGCCCCGGGCGGGCATAAGCGGAAATTTCGTAGCGCTTTAAGCCAGCCTGTTCAAGACGCTGGTGACCTGCTTCCTGAATGTCCCACAACGCCTCCTCCTCCGGCAAAGGAGGAGGGTGAGAAAAAAAACGCCGTATTGGGCTCCAGGGTGAGTTGGTACCACGAAAGATGCTCAGGATCGAGGGCAAGCGCCTGATCAATATCTTCCATGGCTTGCTCAGGTGTTTGTTGGGGCAAGCCGTGCATGAGATCGATATTGAGGTTATCGAATCCCGCCGCTCTGGCTTCACCGATGGCAGTCACCGCTTCGTTGCCGGTATGAATTCGCCCCAACGCACTCAGTTGAGTGGGGCGGAAACTCTGCACCCCCAAAGACAATCGATTGATACCGGCTTCCCGATAACCAATGAACCGCTGCTGCTCGGTCGTGCCTGGATTGGCTTCCAGGGTGATTTCAATGCTAGGCGAAAAGGCGAGCCGCTCACGAATGCCATCGAATAACTGTCGATAAAACGTCGGCGATAGCAAGCTAGGCGTGCCGCCACCAATAAAAATGGTTTGAAGAGTACGGCCAGACGCCAGCGCCAAATCGCCGTCCAAATCACTCAGCAAGGCGGCCAAATAGGCCGCTTCGGGAAGTTCGCGGTTGTCGGGCTCATGGGAGTTGAAATCGCAGTAAGGACATTTGCGAACACACCACGGCGTATGAATATAAAGCGAGAGCGGCGGCAATCGATTAGCCATGCGCTACCTTTAGAATGTCCACCAACGTGTGTAACGCACGGCCTCGATGGCTCAAGCGGTTCTTCGTTTCACTGGGTAGTTCTGCCACGCTCATCCCCTGATCGGGTAGCCAGAACAGCGGATCGTAGCCAAAACCGCCCTCGCCACGCGGATGAGCCAATACTTCTCCTTCCCAACTACGCTGGACGATCACCGGTACCGGGTCTTCTGCATGGCGTAAATAGACCAACACACACCAGTAACGCGCCGTGCGCTGGCCTTCCGCGCACTCACTCAGCGCTGCCAGCAGTTTCTCGTTGTTACGTTGATCGCTTTTCGGCTCGCCCGCGTAACGAGCGGAATAGATACCCGGTGCCCCGTTCAAGGCATCGACCTCCAGACCGGAATCATCGGCAAGCGCCGGTAACCCGCTTACCCGGCTCGCCTCACGCGCCTTTAACAGCGCATTTTCTACGAAGGTCAGCCCCGTTTCTTCGACGTCGTGGACGCCAAACTCCGCCTGGGGGCGAACATCCAGCCCGAGGGGCGATAGCAACTTATTGAATTCTTTTAATTTTCCAGAATTTCCACTGGCTAAAACGAGCGTTTTGGCTGCATTCATAGGGGCGACCTCCTCACATGAGGCGATCAGTTTACGCCTACCGAGAGCGCAGCTAAAGGCGACAATATGTAACTAAAGGCATATTAGAAAAATGGGTAAATAATTTTTATATTGAAATAATTGATTTAAAATCAACAGCTTATTTCAATTAAATTTTTAATTACCATTTTCTTCATGTTTTTTAATAACAAAACTTTACGAAAAGGACGTATTGGGCAACACTCTTCGTACCTCCTGATTGCTTTCAATCCAACCGAGGCCTCCACAATGTCACATGAGAAGACGCACGGCTTAGTGTACATCGTCACCGAAAAAAGCCCTCAGTCGCAGCTCTTTGCCGACTATTTACACGACCACACGGGTTGTACGGTGAGCATCCACTCACCAAGAAACCAACTGCCTGCTGCCATCCCAAGTAAGCTGCTGATCCTCATCGATAGCGACCATATTGGTGTGGACGCCTTGCCCGAATGGCAAGACAAACTTCCCGATAGCTTGGCTAAAACCTCACTGGCCGCCTTCAACATCCGCGATATGGATCATGCTCTGGAAGCTTTGTCCTGCGCACAGCTCAAGGGCGTCTTTTATCGCAACGAAAGCTTGGAGGTCATTTGCAAAGGCATTCATGCCCTGCTGGAAGGTGAGCTATGGATGTCTCGAGATTTAATGGCGCGTTTGATCCTTTTTTACCGTAAGTATCAAAGCAATGCGTTTCGCCCTGCCTGCGGCTTGACCAATCGAGAAATGGAGATCATTTCGTTACTCAGTGCAGGCTCTTCGAATCAGCAGATTGCCGACAAAC
Source organism: Halomonas sp. KX33721 (assembly GCF_001596805.1). Taxonomy (NCBI): domain Bacteria; kingdom Pseudomonadati; phylum Pseudomonadota; class Gammaproteobacteria; order Oceanospirillales; family Halomonadaceae; genus Halomonas; species Halomonas sp. KX33721. The sequence continues at coordinate 25,380 of NZ_LVIA01000002.1, forward strand.
TCTTTGTCAGCGAGCACACGGTCAAATCGCACCTTTACAACATCTTTCGAAAAATCAACGTGCACAATCGAATTCAAGCGCTCAATTGGATCCATCAAAACCTCGGACCCATTTTGCCTAATATCGAAACGGCGCGCAGTCTGCAGCGGCATCCGCAATGACTCAATGAGAGATAAGCATCATGGCTGCTAAGCATAAAATTTCTATTGCTCTCTTATGGTGTTTAACAAGCATTGCTAACGCTCAATCAAATGAGCCCGTCGATACATCGTCACTTACCAGAAATGAGCAGGCCGAGGTAGATGCGATTAACCAATTATCGAGCCCGGACGGACCAGAGATACAAGGCCGATCAACTGGCAGTAGTGAACTGACCGGAATCATGGTGGACCGTACCATCACTATGGCAGGAAAAACGTTCTACCGCGCCTTTAGCCAGCGAGCAATGGATAACGTCATCATTGGCAATGCCACTATCACCATTCAAGAGCGCCCTGATGCTCGATGGGGCAGTCAGGTATGGGTCATGGAAGGCAGCCGGATGTACTTTAGAACGCAGCTTTCTCCAAGAATCAGCGAGGCTGATCGCGTAGCGGGAGACGCTGTAAAAATCGTCGAAGACGCACTACTCCAACAACAGCTCTCAGCCGCTTTGACCTCGGATAGAGACTTGGGGAAAGAGGAGATATTTTGATGAAAACGTTAAAGAACGTCGCCAGCATAGGACTAATGACGATAGCGGTAACGCAAGCACAGGCAGGCAACTTGATCTATCAGCCCATCAACCCTTCGTTTGGTGGTGACCCTTTTGTGGGTAGCTACTTGCTGGGTAAAGCACAGGCACAGGACACGACGACGGATCCGAACACACGCAGTGTACAGTCTCTCTCGTCAACGGAACGTCTACTACAAAACTTGGAGAGCCGGTTGATCTCCCAATTGATTTCTGATGTCAGTCGTGGAGAAGTCGACGAAGGTAGTTTCGATAGCGACGAGTTTGGCGTTGTCGTCAGTGATAGTAGCGGACAGTTAGTGGTTCGCGTCGTCGATAAAATAACCGGCGACGTGACTGAAATTAGCGTAGGCGGTTTATTCAACCCTTAATGATCAAAAGTACACGTTACAACAAAGTACGGCTTAAGGTATTCAGGGGAACACCATGAAAATAATTGCCTCGATCGTCATTGCTGGGCTACTCAGCGGGTGCGCTGGAATGGTAGCCACGTCGGAAAATTTAGAAGGAGCCCAGGCAACGCTAACGCCGAGGGGCGCCACTTATCAAGACTTGGTCTCTTTACCGCCTCCTGCGGGAAAAATATTCGTTTCTGTATATGACTTTAGAGATCAAACCGGACAATATCGACCCGCCCCAGCCAGCACTTTTTCAACCGCTGTCACCCAAGGGGCCGCCGCCATGCTTACAGGTGCGCTGGCTGATTCAGGCTGGTTTATACCTTTAGAAAGGGTGGGATTACAGAACCTGTTGACCGAACGACGCATCATTCGCGCTGAATTCGAGCGTTTTGGCCAGCCCGATACCTTGCCTTCACTTCGCGCTGCATCCGTGATGCTCGAAGGAGGCATTATCGCTTATGAATCCAATGTCCGCACGGGCGGTGCGGGGGCGGAGTACTTTGGTATCGGGGCATCGGGTCAGTATCAAGTCGATCAAGTCACGGTGAATTTGCGCGCGGTAGAAATATCCACCGGTGAAATACTTGCCAACGTCACTACCACCAAAACCATTTACTCTAAAGAGCTCAGAGCTGGCGTGTATCGCTTCATCGACTTTAGGCGTTTGCTAGAAGCAGAGGCAGGTATCACCACGAATGAGCCCGTGCAGTTAGCGGTAATGTCCGCTATCGAGTCTGCAGTGATTCACTTGATTGCCCGTGGGGTAGAAAACCGTCTTTGGAACCTATCACCAGGGACCAATCTGCAAGAAACGGTTCTAGGCGACTACCTCAACGAACCTATACCTATGCTTTGAGTATGCATTCCCTCTATTGATCCTGAATCCGTGAAGCCGGCGCCGACACTTTCCCTATCACCGCCAGCGAGCACTTTTTGATCATTCGCCCCGTGCAAGTTGGCTTTCGCAAGCCCGTTATTGCCAAAACCCACCGTGCTGATCGGTGCTGACGGCCCGTTTTGTCATGCCTTTCCACCCGCCAGGCACGACATATCTGGCGATCGCGTGTCGCTTGGAACTGCTTGTGGATAGAGTGTCGCCGATTGACGGTCAGCATGGCGTTCCTCGTGGATAACGCAGTCGGCTCCGCAGCGTCTTGAGCACCGTCATGCGCCCGATATCCTGCCCGAAGTCGAGGATGATCTGCC